>RKSL01000166.1 GCA_008633435.1 Candidatus Desulfobulbus rimicarensis
CAGGATTTGTATCCCCTGGTTCAGAGTCGGGGATTCCAAAATTGTAAGGGAGGGAGGAATGAACAAAAAGGAACTTGTAGAATCCATGGCTGGAGCCGCAGATATCAGTAAGGCCGCAGCAGAGAAAGCTCTTAACGGTATGTTGATGGCTGTAACTGAAACTCTTGCCAGTGGAGATAAGGTGACCTTGGTAGGTTTTGGTACTTTTTCCACGGTAAAACGGGCTGCGCGTAAAGCTAAAAACCCTCGCACCGGTGAATTGATTAAGATTCCTGCAAAAACTGTAGCCAAGTTTAAACCAGGGAGCAAACTTGCTGAAGCGGTAAAATAACTTCTCAAGCAGTAGTGATTGCTCACAGCTGGCCATTATCTGTCAGCTGTTTTTTTTGTTGTTGTGTATGGCAGATAATCGTATCGGGAAGTGGCTCAGTCTGGTAGAGCACAGCGTTCGGGACGCTGGGGTCGGAGGTTCGAATCCTCTCTTCCCGACCATATTGTGTAAATAGGCAGCATGATCCCCTATCTGCTGTAAGGCCGTTTAGATTGATACAGGGAACATGTATCAATCTAAACGGCCTTTTTTTATTCAGCATCGCAATCATGCCGGTTAACATCACATATGATTTTGCCGGTAGTCCGTAACTCTTCGCCAAAATTATTGTAACGAATTTTTATTGATCCCCTGAAAATACAAGGCGATATTAAAAAATTCTTTGATTCAAGAGGATGCCCGGAGTTGACTGGTGATAACAAAGAATTAGTGGGTAATCTGATTTTTCAAGGAGCGTATTTTTGCATTTTTTTTAAAAAACGATTCATAGAGGACAAAGCTTGTTACTACAAAATGTACTATGAAAACCGATACAACTATAAGTGGTGTTTTTGGTGTTGATCAGAAAACGAAAACATCATTGCCCTTATATGTAGGGGGAGTGTCAGCAGGGTTTCCATCTCCTGCAGAAGATTACACTGATCAGAAGCTTGATTTAAACGAGTTACTCATTAAAAACCCGGCGGCAACGTTTTTTGTCAGAGTTGACGGGGATTCTATGATCAGAGCCGGTATTCAACATAACGATATTCTCGTTGTTGATCGTTCCCGTCAGGCTGTAAGTGGAGACATTGTGATTGCGGTGCTTGATGGTGAGTTGACTGTTAAACGGCTTTACCTGGGCAAAAAACATGCCCGGTTGATTGCGGAAAACCCTGAGTATCCCTCCATTGAAATTTCCCGGGATAATGGTTGTGAAATCTGGGGCGTGGTGACTTCGGTTGTCCATCAATTTTAAACGGATTTTTGAGTTATGAGTACAATGTTTGCCCTGGTGGACTGCAATAATTTTTATGTATCCTGTGAGCGATTGTTCCGACCTGCTCTGAACCGCTGTCCTGTGGTTGTGCTCTCAAATAACGATGGTTGCATTATTGCCCGTTCAAACGAGGCAAAAGAACTGGGCATTGGTATGGGCGAACCCTTTTTTAAGAAAAAAGCCTTTTTACAACGCCATAAGGTTAAGGTGTTTTCTTCAAATTACGGTTTGTATGGTGATCTCTCCTGCCGGGTAATGTCTGTGTTGCAGCAGCTTGAGCCTGATGTCGAGGTGTATTCCATTGATGAGGCATTTGTTCGGCTGCCTGCCCATGCAGAACAGCCTGTTATCCAGCAGGGGAAAAAAATTAAACAGCGCGTGGATCAATGCGTGGGGATTCCGGTGTCCGTGGGGATTGGCACAACTAAAACCCTGGCTAAAATTGCAGCCTCTGTTGCTAAAAAAGATCAACAATGTTCAGGAGTTTTTTTTCTGGAGGATTCGGTTCAAAAAACAATCTTATCCACGCTGGAAGTACAGACAATCTGGGGTGTGGGGAGACAAACCAGTAACACCTTGAATCGTCACGGGATATACACAGCCCTTGAATTGCAGCAAAGTGATCCTGCCTGGATCAGGAAAATCCTGGGGCTTCCTTGTGCGCGGACAGTAATGGAGTTACGCGGCCAGCCGTCTATCCCGCTGGAGGCCACTCCGTCCAGTAGGAAATCCGTGGTCAGCTCGCGTTCTTTTCGTCATCCTGTTACCGAGCTATCGGCATTAAAAGAGGCGGTTTCCTGGTTTATTTCACTTGCGGCAAATAAATTGCGTAACCAGGAGCTGGTTGCCGCCCAGCTGCATGTATTTCTTTCCACCAGTCGTTTCCGTACAGACATTCCACGTTTTTCAGGCAGCAGTATGGCGACTTTGCCGCAACCTACATCAACCACATCGGTTCTTATTAAGGCTGGTATGCAGGAGCTGGCTGCACTCTACAAAAAAGGATATCCCTATAATAAAGCAGGGATTATGCTTACCGGCCTGGGCAGAGCCGACATGCAGCAGCAGAATCTTTTTGTACCGGCAGAGAGTAAACGTAATACAAAATTAATGGCAGCCCTTGATCAGATTAATCGCCGTTGGGGCAGGGATGCGCTGCGTTATGCTTCGTCCGGATTACAGAGAGAGTGGAGCATGAAGCAGTCCTGGCGTTCTCCGGCCTATACTACAAACTGGAAAGAGTTACCGGTTGTTCACTGACAGTAGGAAATCTTGCGCTGAAAATCAGGGTAAATGGGCCAAAATAAAATCTTTCAGGAAACGATCAGGTTTTATCTCCATGCCAAGGGCAAAAAGGGGCAGGGGAAAAGAATACTGAGCAAGTTTGACAAGATCCTTTTCCGTACAGAGCAGGCAGGTTGCAGAAGCCCTGGTTGCACAACGAATAAGCTTTTGTATTTCATGGTTATGATACCCATGATGATCTGGTAGCTTTTGGAAATCAACACAAGATATGCCTAAGCTGTCAAAAGTGTCTTTGAATCTTTCCGGGCTGGCAATGCCACAAAAAGCAAAGCATTTATGACTGTCAAGGGTATCAATCCCGACGTTTTTTCTGTGGCCATCCATGGATAACTGTATGAGATGGGTAACTTCGTAGCCGTTAAAAAAAACAGGCGTATCGCTGAATTTTTTACGGAGCAGGTCTGCAAATTTTTCTACGCGTTCTCTATTATTTTTGGTGACCTGGGTTATCACAAAACCATGGCAGCGATTCAGCGCTTTCACAGGCTCGCGCAGATCACCACCAGGAAAAACGCGGGAATTACCAGCCAGTGTATCCCCGTTAAAAAGCACCAGATCAAGATTGCGGTTAATGGCTAGATGTTGAAATCCATCGTCAAGAATGACGACATCTGCGCCCATTTCCACAGCATGGGCTGCAGGCAAGCGGCGCACCACCCCCGTCAACACCTGTACTCCGGAAAGACTTTCAGCCAGCATGCGGGGCTCATCGCCTACATAGTCGGCATCCAGCAGGAGATTGCTGCCATCTGATACAATATTGATCCGTTCTTTGGTGGCTCCGCCATAGCCACGGCTGATAATGGCCGGGGAGTACCCCTGATCCTGAAGAAGCCTGGCAATATATTTAACCATAGGCGTTTTACCGGTTCCACCCATGGTCAGGTTACCCACTGAAATGACTGGAACTGACAACCGAACAGAGGGGAATATGCCTTGGGTAAAGCAATATTCCCTGGCATTCATTATCATACTGTATAGAGGGGAAAATGGACGTCCCAACGTGTAAAAAATTT
>RKSL01000167.1 GCA_008633435.1 Candidatus Desulfobulbus rimicarensis
GAGATTGCTGCCATCTGATACAATATTGATCCGTTCTTTGGTGGCTCCGCCATAGCCACGGCTGATAATGGCCGGGGAGTACCCCTGATCCTGAAGAAGCCTGGCAATATATTTAACCATAGGCGTTTTACCGGTTCCACCCATGGTCAGGTTACCCACTGAAATGACTGGAACTGACAACCGAACAGAGGGGAATATGCCTTGGGTAAAGCAATATTCCCTGGCATTCATTATCATACTGTATAGAGGGGAAAATGGACGTCCCAACGTGTAAAAAATTTTTTTATACATAGAACTAAAATACACGCTATGGGGTAAATATTAAACAGCTTATTAACTGATTTTCCAGATGGGATGGCTTCTGCCGGAAACCGTTTTTTTTTCCGTGCATTTTTTTTCTAATAGGGTATGTACTGCAACATAGTCGTATGTAGCTTTATCCAAAAGCCACAGCACCTGTGAGCGTGCTACGCCGCAGTGACTGGCTTTATGGTTAGAAGTCTTCGCTATCTGTTGTAGCTGACCAACCTGGTTCAACCATGCGGGTTAGATACTCACTGTAAACACTAGACGTTCAAGGAGGAACACAAGTGAATTTTTCTGCTAAAATGTTTTCACTTCTCTCTGCGGTAGCCATTGCTGCTGCATTCTCAACCGGTGCTTTTGCCGGAGATCCTATTAAAATCGGTGTTGCTGGTGCCCATAGTGGCGATCTGGCTTCTTATGGCTTGCCAACAGTCAAGGCTGCTGAACTGGTTGTTAAACACATTAATGAAAAGGGCGGCATCAATGGTTCTCAGGTTGAACTGATGATTGAAGATGATGTCTGTAAACCTGAAGTGGCAACAAATACTGCAACCAAACTTGTTTCAGGCGGGGCCAAAGCTGTTATTGGCCATATCTGTTCCGGAGCAACAAAAGCCGCATTACCTATTTATGGCGAAGCAAATATTATCCTCATGTCCCCCTCTGCTACAAACCCTGCTTTGACCCAGAGTGGTGATTATCCAAATTTTTATCGTACTATTGCCTCTGACGATGCTCAGGCACGGACAGAGGTGGATTTTGCAGTCAACACCCTGAAAGCTAAAAAAATTGCTGTTATTCATGATAAGGGTGACTATGGCAAAGGTCTTGCTGAGTTTGCAAAAAAATTCATCGAAGAAGGCGCTGTTGCTGAAGTCGTCTTGTATGAAGGTATTACCCCAGGTGCTGTTGACTATTCAGCGGTTGTGCAAAAAATCAAACGTACCCGCGCAGATGCAGTTATTTTTGGGGGATATCATCCGGAAGCTTCTAAGATTGTCACTCAGATGCGTAAGAAAAAAATGAAAACGGTTTTTATTTCTGATGACGGTGTAAAAGATGATACCTTTATTAAAGTTGCTGGTAAATATGCTGAAGGCGTATACGCCACCGGCCCTGCAGATGTGTCCAGTAATCCCATCACTAAACTCTACCGTGAAGAGCATAAAAAAGTGTATGGCTCTGAGCCTGGAGCATTTTTTGATAATGCTGTTACAGCAGCAATTGTGTTAACCAATGCCATTGAAAAGGCTGGATCAACAGATTCCAAAGCAATTGCCAAGGTGCTGCACACCCAGGTGGCTCAAACACCTTTTGGTGAAATCATGTTTGATGAAAAAGGCGACGCTATTGGTGTCGGTTTTTCAATGTACCAGGTTAAAGATGGTAGCTATGTGCAGGTTAAATAAGCACAATAGTTGAAAGTAATTGTTTTTCCCAATGCCCGGAACCTTATGGTTCCGGGCATTGTTTTTGTGTGCTATACTTCAATTAATCCTGCACGAGTTTGTATTGAAATGCATCGTGTGGTTAACCAACAACTTGTAACTGCAACGGTATGGAATATTTTATCGAGCTGTTTTTCAGCGGACTGACCCGTGGTTCTATTTACGCGCTTATTGCGCTTGGATATACCATGGTGTATGGCATTATCGGCCTGATTAATTTTGCCCATGGTGAAATTTATATGATTGGTGCCTTTACCGCCTTTATCGTGGCAACCGTACTCTCCATACTGGGTTTTCCGGCTCTTGCTATTTTTGTCATAGCAGCCCTTGCTGCGGCTGTGTGGTCCAGTGCTTATGGCTACACTGTTGAAAAGCTTGCTTATAAACCTTTGCGCAACGCTCCGCGTTTATCACCGCTCATCTCTGCCATTGGTATGTCCATTTTTCTCCAAAACTATGTGTTGTTGGCTCAGACTTCTGATTTTCTGCCTTTTCCCCAACTTATTCCAGATTTTGAATTTATGGATTCTATCGCTGGCGTGATTGGCTCTTCTGATATCGTCATTCTCATCACAACAGCTGTAGTTATGGTATTGTTAACATGGCTCATTAAATATACTCGAATAGGTAAAGCCATGAGAGCCACTGCCCAGGACAGAAAAATGGCAATGCTGGTAGGCATTAATGTAAATCACGTTATTTCTGCAACATTTATCATTGGTTCTTCTCTTGCTGCTGTTGGTGGATTATTGATTGCATCCCATGTTGGACAGATTAATTTTTTTATTGGATTCATTGCAGGGATTAAGGCGTTTACGGCGGCTGTTCTTGGCGGTATAGGTTCGATTCCAGGTGCTGTACTGGGGAGTTTTATACTTGGCCTGACAGAAGCCTTTGCCACCGGCTATGTCTCCAGTGATTATGAAGATGTGTTTGCCTTTTCTCTGCTTGTCCTGATCTTGATTTTCAGGCCAGCAGGATTACTGGGTAAGTCATCAATAGAAAAAGTTTAACCCCCTATATTTCTGTTATGATCTCATTTAAAGATCTTAAGAAAGCGTTTTTGGTTGCGCTCTGGTTTATTTTTCTCACCTTTCCCATAATGGTGATCAAGGTCAATCCATTTGAGCGCACTATTGCCTGGCGTTGGCACAACATGTTCTATGTGGCTGCAGGAAGTTTTATCCTTTATCTTATCGGTCGATTATTTCTTATAAATAAAGCCGCTCAACAGGAAAGGATGAAAAAACAGGGGATCAAGAGTGTCCCCAAAACAGACTGGCAACAGCGTTTACTTACTGAACCCAGGTTGTTTATTCCTACGCTTGGTATCATGCTGGTGATTTTACTTGTTTTTCCACATGTATTATCCACCTATCAAGTAAATATTATGATTACAGCCCTTATGTATATTGTCCTTGGGCTCGGTCTCAATATTGTTGTTGGAGTGGCTGGCCTGCTTGATCTTGGCTATGTTGCCTTTTATGCAGTGGGCGCTTACTCGTATGCTCTGCTGCATCTTCATTTTGGTCTTGGCTTCTGGACTGTATTACCTCTTGGCGGTATGCTCGCAGCATCGTTTGGTATATTACTGGGGTTTCCGGTGCTCAGGTTGCGAGGTGATTATCTGGCCATTGTGACCTTGGGATTTGGTGAAATTATCAGGTTGATTCTTGAAAACTGGAATGATTTTTCCCACGGGCCAAGCGGCATTTCAAATATCCCTCGTCCTGGTTTTTTTGGCATGGAGATGACACTTGATCAATCAATCATGTATCTCTATTATTTGATGATTGGTATGGTTATTTTCACTATTTTTGTTGTCAACAGATTACAGAATTCACGCATTGGCAGAGCATGGTTTGCCTTGCGGGAAGATGAAATTGCCTGTCAGGCCATGGGGATTGACAAAACCAAAACAAAGCTTACCGCGTTTGCTCTGGGTGCATTTTGGGCAGGAATGGTAGGGGTAATTTTTGCTGCCAAAACAACATTTGTTAATCCGGCATCATTTACCTTTCTTGAGTCAGCGATTATTCTCTGTATCGTTGTTCTTGGAGGCATGGGTTCCATTATCGGAGTTATTATTGCCGCGCTTGTTCTGATGCTGTTGCCGGAATATTTGCGGGCTTTTTCCGATTACCGGATGCTCGTTTTTGGAGGCACTCTTGTGGTCATGATGGTTTTCCGACCCCAAGGGATTATCTCCACTGTACGTCGAACCTATACCTTAGAGAAAAAACCAACGATTACATGAGCAAGATAATGACAACTGATACGCCCATTCTTGAAATTAAAGGGCTGACCATGAATTTTGGCGGCATTCGGGCTCTTGACAATTTGGATTTACAGATCAGAAAAGGTGAAATTGTTGCCCTGATCGGCCCTAACGGTGCTGGAAAAACTACGTTTTTTAACTGTTTGACAGGTATTTATAAACCCAGTGCAGGTGAACTGCTGCTCACTCCTCCCGGACAGACAACCCGAAGATTAAATGGGTTAAAACCAAATCGGGTTACTCAACAAGGTCTTGCACGTACCTTTCAGAATATCAGGCTGTTTCCCAACATGACTGTGCTTGAAAATGTGATGATTGGTCGTCATTGCCGTACCAGGGCAAAAGTGCTGGGGGCAATATTTCGCAACAAAAAAACTGTCCAGGAAGAAAAGGAAATAGTTGCCCTTGCCTTCAAAATCCTTGAGAAAATCGGCCTGGCTGACATGGTCAACGAATTTGCTAAAAATCTGCCTTATGGAGCACAGCGTAGATTGGAAATCGCTCGCGCACTGGCTACAGAACCAAATATCCTTCTTCTTGATGAACCAGCAGCCGGGATGAACCCGCAGGAAACTGCAGAACTTGATAATTTGATAACCGAAATACGTGATGACGGGCTTTCCATTTTACTCATAGAGCATGACATGAAACTTGTGATGAGTCTGTCTGATCATATTTTTGTCGTGGATTATGGTAAAAAAATTGCAGAAGGATCACCAGATCAGATTCGCAATAATCCGGCAGTGATTAAAGCCTATCTTGGTGAGGATGTGTAATATCAAGACTACAGCTCCCTTGGTGTACGGTTACGAGGATGTAGAGGATGTCGAATAAATTTTATGGCACCATTAGGTGGCAAAAAGGTTAAGAACCAGGTTTTTTAATACGTCAACTGAGCGGAAAACACGAACAAGACTATGCTAGAACTGCGCAACATTAACTCTTATTACGGTAATATCCAGGCATTGCATGATATCAGCCTGCAGGTTGAAGAAGGGGAGATTATAACGCTGATTGGTGCCAACGGAGCCGGAAAATCAACGACGTTGATGTCCATTTCTGGTGTAGTGCAACCCAGGTCAGGTGAAATTTTTTATAATGGAGAACCTATCCACCAGATGTCACCTGACAAAATTGTTGCCCTGGGTATTTGTCAGGTTCCAGAAGGACGTCATATCTTTCCGGAGCTCACAGTGGCCGAAAATCTTGATATGGGTGCATTTCTGCGACGGGACACCCAGCAGATAAAAGAGGATCTTGACTATATATATGAGCTTTTTCCTATTCTTGCCGACCGGAGATCGCAGCCCGGCGGAAATCTGTCCGGTGGGGAACAACAGATGCTTGCCATCTCAAGAGCGTTAATGGCCAAGCCGCAACTTTTACTTCTTGACGAGCCATCCATGGGGCTTGCCCCTCTTGTAACCAGACAAATTTTTTCTATTATTAAAAAAATAAACCAGGAACAAAATACGACAATTTTTTTGGTCGAGCAAAACGCAAATCTGGCCTTGAAAACCGCTGACCGGGGGTATGTTCTGGAGACAGGACGAATCACCATGCACGGTAACGCTGCAGAGCTGCTGAGTAACAAAGATATTCAAAAAGCGTATCTTGGGATATAATTGCAGGGAAATCTATAATTCAAGGCTGTGTACAATAAAGATATAAATTCAACCCCAATAGACAAGATGGGATCTGAAAAAAATAGACGAGTTGCAGTGATTGGGGTTGGTTATCTAGGGCGTTTTCATGCCCAAAAGTATGCTGCCATGGACAATGTTGAGCTGGTCGGTGTAATTGATGTAAATGGCGACCAGGCACAAAAAGTTGCCAGCGAATGTTCGACAACAGCCTATACAGATTACACAGAAGTATTAGATAGTGTTGATGCTGTTTCTATTGTTGTCCCAACTATTTACCATCATACGGTTGCCTCGCGTTGTCTTGAACATGGGGTGGATATCATGCTGGAAAAACCCATGACAACCACCCTTGAAGAAGCTGATGACCTGGTAACACTGGCTGAAAAGAAACGGTGTATTCTGCAGGTCGGTCATCTGGAGCGTTTCAATCCTGCAGTTCTTGCCATGCGGCCGTTGCTTAAGAATCCACTGTTTATTGAGGCGCACCGTTTATCTGTTTTTAAAAATCGCGGCATAGATGTTGATGTTGTTCTTGATCTTATGATTCATGATATAGACATTATTCTCTCTATTATTGATTCTCCAATTAAAGATATTCACACAGTTGGTGCTCCGGTAATCACCCAGTTGACAGATATTGCCAATGCTCGGATTGTCTTTGAAAATGGCTGCACTGCAAATATTACAGTAAGCCGGATATCCATGGATAATATGCGGCGTATGCGTATATTTCAGCCAGGAAAATATCTTTCCGTTGATTTTAATAAGAAAGAAGTTATGGCCATCAAGCTTAAACAGGGCGATGCCAATGACCAGCCCTTGCCTGATATTTCCAGGCAGGGGTTTAAGGATCAGGATGTTCTTGAGCTTGAACTCCAAGAGTTTATAGCCAATGTACGACATCGTACCAAACCTACAGTTTCTGGTTATGAGGGGCGCCGTGCGCTGGATATCGCTCTTGGTGTTATCAAACAGATCAGGGCGAATCAGGATAAGTTTTCCCATCTCATGGATCCTGGCCAAACGTTCGGGTTTGCTGGCGGCAACTAACTGTGCAGCCATCTGATAATCATGTAATGATCGTTGCCGGCGAGGCATCCGGCGATATGCATGGGGCAAGGTTGGTAGAGGCCATGCAGAAGATTTGCCCGGATCTTGTCTATTCCGGTATTGGCGGCCAGGAACTTGCTGCGACTGGCGTTGAAATGCTCTTTGATGCTTCTAAACTTGCTGTAGTCGGCCTTACCGAAGTATTCAGTCATCTAGGCGATATATTAGCTGCCCGTAAGGCTTTGATTTCGCAGATGATCAAAGCCCAGCCTTCTCTGTTGATCCTCATTACTTTTCATTCAC
>RKSL01000168.1 GCA_008633435.1 Candidatus Desulfobulbus rimicarensis
AAATGGTTGCATATAAATCTGTCACCTATACTCTCAAAGGGTATACAAAAAAAATACAATGGAAGACCTGGATTGCCATGAAAATTGGTCATTTTTCGCTCACCTGAATTTGTAGCAGGTTACTGTTTATGAGCAAAGAAAAAAGTTCATCCCTCTGCCAGGCACCTCCAACGCACCATTTTCACATCTTTTCGTTTCGGTTTAATATTGCGCTAAAGATGATATTATTCTATGGTATGAGATTACTGTTCTTTTCCCAACATTTACCATGCTGCGACAACACCATGCCGGTTTGTCCGGCTTTACAAACTGCTGGTTAATGCCGAGCCAAGGAGGTCACCATGCTCATTAAAGACTGGATGGCAACATCCATGCTGACCGTGGATATCAATACATCCGTCATGCGTGCCACACGAACCATGAAAGAAAACAACATCCGCCGCCTGCCCGTACTTTCCCAGGGGAAGCTTGCCGGAGTTGTCACCGATCGTGATCTCAAAGAGGCCTCACCTTCATCCACTTCCGAAATGGACATCCATGAGATGTACTATCTGCTCTCGGAAATGAAAATAAAAGATGTCATGACAGATAAATGCATCTGTCTGCAGGCAGAGGATACTCTTGAAAAAGCAGCCCTGGTCATGCTGGAGGAAAAAATCTCCGGTATCATGATTCTTGACGTAGACGACAACCTTGTTGGTCTGCTCAGTGAAACTGATATTCTACGGGGTTTTATTCATGCCACAGGCATTCAGGACGGCGCACATCAATTTGTTATTGACATGCCGGATTTACCAGGGTCAGTCACTCAGGCCTTGAATACCATAAGAAACCACAAGGCCAGGGTATTGTCTATTCTGACCTCTTTTGAAGATGCGCCTCCCGGACTAAAACGGGTCTCTATCCGTTTTACGGTGGATGAAACAGAGGTCGAACAACTTCATCAGGAAATCAGTTCGCTTGAGAATTACAATATAGTGCATCACGGCAAAGATGAACTGCGAAACCTGCCAACAAGGTAAAACTCTATATATTCTTTTCCGGCTCCAGGCCGGAGAACGTCAACTCATCGACTAAGGAGATTATTTATGTCGCGAAAAATGGTAACCATAGACGGAAACCAGGCGTGTACGCATGTTGCCTACGCCACAAGTGAAGTTATCACCATCTACCCAATTACGCCATCTTCACCCATGGCGGCTGAGGCAGATGCTAAAGCCAATGCAAAACAGAAAAATATCTGGGGATCCATCCCGGTTATTTCTCAAATGCAGTCAGAGGGTGGTGTGGCCGGTTCACTGCACGGTTCGCTGAATTCAGGTGCGTTGTGTACAACCTTTACTGCTTCTCAGGGTCTGCTGCTGATGCTGCCCAATATGTATAAAATAGCCGGTGAGCTGACTCCGACTGTTTTTCATATCACAGCCCGCTCCATCGCTGCCCAGGGACTCTCCATCTTTGGTGACCACGGCGATATCATGGCCTGCCGCCAGACCGGCTGGGCAGCATTATGTGCCCAGAGCGTTCAGGAAGCTCAGGATTTTGCCCTGATCTCCACCCAGGCAACCCTTGCCTCACGTATCCCGTTCATGCATTTCTTTGACGGTTTCAGAACTTCCCATGAAATCCAGAAAGTAGAACAGCTGACCAACGATGATATGCTTGAAATGATCGACGAAGAACTGATCATTGCCCATCGAGAACGTGCCCTTACCCCGGATCGCCCGTCAATGTCCGGTACAGCACAAAATCCTGATGTGTACTTCACCGGTCGTGAAACGGTAAATAAATATTACAATGCGGTTCCGGGTATTGTTCAGGATACCATGGATAAATTTGCCAAACTGACCGGTCGTCAGTATCATCTGTTTGATTACCACGGCTCTCCAGATGCAACTGACGTTGTTGTTATCATGGGTTCCGGGGCTGAAATTGTGGCTTCAACCGTTGATTATCTTGCCTCCCAGGGACAGAAACTCGGTCTTGTTATTGTCCGCCTGTATCGCCCTTTTGATGCCAAGGCAATGGTTAATGCCCTGCCCAAAACCGTAGAGCGCATCACCGTGCTTGACCGCTCCAAAGAGCCAGGGTCCATGGGCGAGGCACTCTACCTTGACGTTCGTGCAGCAGTTGGCGAGGCTGTTGAAGCCAACCCTACCCTGTTCACCCCGCTTATCCTGTCAGGTCGGTACGGGTTGGGATCTGCCGAGTTTAATCCGCCAATGGCCAAGGCTGTTTTTGATAACATGGCTGCCATGGCTCCCAAAAATCATTTCTGTGTTGGCCCAAATGACGATGTAGCCTTCACAAGCCTTGACTATGATAAAAACTTCAACATCGAAGGTGATGAAGTCTATCGGGCAATGTTTTATGGTCTTGGTTCTGACGGTACGGTTGGTGCCAATAAGAATACCATTAAGATTATTGGTACAGAGACAGACAACTCAGCCCAGGGCTATTTTGTTTACGACTCCAAAAAATCAGGTTCCATGACGGTATCCCATCTCCGTTTTGGTGCCAACCAGGTTGAGTCTCCCTACCTGATCAACAAAGCAAGCTTCATTGCCTGTCATAACTTCACCTTCCTTGACAGCTACGATATGCTGGCCAACCTTGAAGATGGCGGAACATTTCTGCTGACCACCCAGTATCCCAAGACAAAGGTCTGGGATCAGCTGCCAGCCCGAGTGCAAAAACAGCTCATTGACAAGAAGGCTAAATTCTACATCATTGACGCCCTCAAACTTGGTGAGGCCATCGGTCTTGGTGCACGCATCAACATGATCATGCAGACTGCGTTCTTCCTGATCTCCGGTATTCTTAAAAAGGACGAAGCTGTTAAGGCCATTAAGACCGCCATTAAAAAGACCTATGGCAAGAAAGGCGACAAGATCGTGAACATGAACTATGCAGCCGTTGACGGTGCTATTTCAAATATTGTTCAGATCAAGGTTCCAAAAAAAATAACCGGACATGAAGTTCCCCCGACCGTCCCTGAGAATGCACCTGATTTTGTTAAGGAAGTTACTGCAAAAATGATGGAAGGCAAAGGCGATGAGCTGAAAGTTTCCCAGATACCCGCTGACGGCCGCTGGCCAACAGCGACTACCCAATGGGAAAAGCGGGCAATTGGCGTTCATGTTTCCCAGTGGGATCCTGAAACCTGCATTCAGTGTGGTCGCTGTTCCCTTGTTTGCCCCCACGCCTGTATCCGGATGAAGGTCGTTAAACCTGCAGACCTGAAAAAAGCAAAAGCCGGTAAATCCTTCAAAACAGCACCTGCTGTTGGCAAAGATTTCAAAGGCATGAAGTTCACCATTCAGGTGTCCACCGAAGACTGCGTTGGCTGTACCCTTTGTGTTAATGTCTGCCCTGCCCGGAAAAAAGATAAGAACGGTAAAAAGACCGACGAGCGTGCTCTTTCCATGGTGGCCAACAGTGTCGCACTTCGCAAACGCGAATCCAAAAACTGGAAAATATTCATGGATCTGCCCGAAGTTGACAATGCACTGTTCAATCCGGCAACCATTAAGGGTAGCCAGTTCAAACGGCCGCTGTTTGAGTTTTCAGGCGCCTGTGCCGGTTGTGGTGAAACCCCCTACATCAAGCTGGTCACCCAGCTCTTTGGCGACCGCATGATGATTGCCAACGCCACGGGCTGTTCCTCAATTTATGGTGGGAACCTGCCCACCACACCATACGCCCAGCGTGCAGATGGTCGTGGACCGGCATGGTCTAACTCGTTATTTGAGGACAATGCTGAATATGGCCTGGGCATGCGTCAGGCAGTCAACAAACTGGCAAGTCAGGCTGCTGAGCTGCTCCTTGAAGCCGCAGCTGAAAAGCTGATCACCAAGAAGCTGGCCAATGAGATGCTCAAGGCCGACCAGAACAATCAGGACGATATTGAAGCACAGCGTAAACGTGTCGCCGGGCTGAAAGAAAAACTGGAAGGCAGCTCAAGTATGACCGCCAAACGCCTTCTGCCGGTGGCTGATTATCTGGTGAAAAAATCCTGCTGGATCTTTGGTGGTGACGGCTGGGCCTACGATATTGGCTACGGAGGTCTTGATCATGTACTTGCCTCAGGCGAAAACGTCAACGTGCTGGTTCTTGACACAGAGGTCTACTCAAACACTGGCGGGCAGATGTCCAAAGCCACCCCGCGCGCGGCTGTGGCCCAATTTGCTGCCGGTGGTAAAAAGATGCCCAAAAAAGACATGGGAATGATTTTTTCCACCTACGGGAATGTCTACGTTGCCCGGGTTTCCCTTGGTGCTGATCCTGCCCAGCTGGTCAAAGCTGTCAATGAAGCAGAAGCATACGATGGTCCTTCCATCATTATTGCTTACGCACATTGCATCAACCATGGCCTGAACCTGGCCTTTGGCCTTGAGCAGCAGAAAAAGGCTGTGGCCTGCGGGCACTGGCCGCTGTACAGGTACAACCCGGAGCTGGAAGATGCTGGCAAAAATCCGCTGATTATCGACTCCAAAGAGCCGACCATCACATTTGCAGATTATGCCTTAAACGAGAACCGTTACAGAATGCTGAAGATGTCCAACCCCGAGCATTGTGACGAGCTCATGGAGGCATCCCAGAAAGATGTGGATAAAGCCTGGAAGTTCCTTAAAGGCCGCTTCAAGGCGCTTGAAGATGATTAACAGTTCATCATAACAACAAGCAATACGCAAACAGCCCCTTCCCGAAATTCGGGAAGGGGCTGTTTGCATTATGGGATGTGTATATATACTTTTACTTCGTACCCCAGCCCCTGTGAACGTACCAGGACGCAGTACGTAATGTAGAGTTTGCAACGGGTAGCCTGAAGGCACACTGGCAGGCGCAAGGTGGTGTTGAGACCAGGGATTCTTCATTTAACGAATCTGTTCTTATCCTGTTGTTCATATTCATTTATGCTCTGGTTATATGTGGATAATCCCTGGCTAAGGAATGCTTCAAACTCAAAGCTTTCCGTTCTCAACACCCCTTCTTCATCTTCATGAAGAATTGATTCCAGGCTGGTGCGCGTTTCAGGAGACAACTGGCTATAATGCGTCTTCCACCAGGATGTACCAGCATATATATTACTGAAATACTGTCGAGGTATACTCTGCTCAAGTCGTCGCTGGATTAACAACATAAATCCATGGATGGCGTAAGCATTGGAGTGCAGGGAGCCCATGGTACTCCCGGAGTAATTATCAGATGATGGACTATTGTTTAGATAATAACAAACCGCTTGCCCCTGATAATCAAAGGGCATATACATCTGACAGGCAGAAGGTTTATAGGTATGGATGATACACTTGTCCATGATAAAAAATGGGCAATAACCGGTTGGCTCATGAAGCTCAATATATCTATCTATATAATTGACCACCTCCAAATTAAGCAGATAAATCATCAAAGATTCAACTGCCGTTAAATCAAGAACAACATCCACAGCACAACAGGCATGGCAATCCCTGGGGCAGCTGACTTCAGTTTCCCCGGCCTGAGCAAACCTTTCTGCGGAAACCTCCTTTTTAATAACAAGAGCGTCGCAAAGAGCCTGCGTAAGTAGAGAATCTTTAGTGTTCGGCAGGTAGTTTTTCTTCCTTTCTTTGATAGCTGTTCCCTGTGATATGATAATAAAAAGGGGAAGCCGGATGGCTTCCCCTTGCACTGGACACGGTCAACAATTGAAAAACAGCGCCTAGAACAATGTTATTTTTTCTTCAATGCCTCTTCCTGCTCTTTTTTTCTCTTTGCCCGTTCTTCCTTAATTTTCAGGTAATCCTCTTCTGCTTTTTTCAACGAGTCATCCTGACGGGATTGAATTTCCTGAACCTTGGCCTGGATTTTCTCTTCCTTAATACTCAAGCCCTCTGCTCCAAACAGAGTATTTGCAAGGTATTTAAAAGAAAAGAACATAAGCTCGACATCATCAGTCTTAATCTTTTCAAGGGTTTCTTCATCGACTTCATAGGTATCGAGAAAGGAGCTTTCAAAAATGAATTTACGGAAATGGTCAAGATCGGTTGAAGCCATAAAAAACATACGTTTGGCAGCATCGGCAAGAGAGGCCTGGAAACCATGAGATTTACGCCGCATGATCAGGCGCAACCACTCCTTATTCATCTCATCCCGAACATCGACCCCCTGATCTTCCCGCCAGTCGCGGATGGTCCAGGTTTTGGGTTCTTCAAAACCTTTACAATGGGGTTCTTTAACCAGAAAGAAAAACTTTTCTTCCTTGGCGTCTTCACCTTCCTCCGGCTTACCACCTTCATGAAAATCAGCCATTCCCACAGGATAATAACGGCACGCCGAAGGACGATCTTCATACACTGTGCAGCCTTCTGGTGTCACAAAAGGACAGGCTTTTTTATCTTCAGTCAGCTTAATCTGCACACCTGGCATATCAGTACGTTCAAGAAAAGTCGGTTCAGTGTATTGCACAATAAATTCATGGGCTGGAATGCCAAGCCGTTTGCGCAAAATCAGGATATCATAAGGGGTCAGGACAATTTTAATATTATGGCAGCAGGCTGTAAAGCAGCTCACCCCGGGATGACACTCAAACTGCAAAGGAGAGTCAAAGGTTAATTTTTCCGGCATGATATTAGACGGATTTTTATCCGTTGACTTCATGAAATCACTATCTATATCAACACCTTTTTTATCACTCATTGTTTACCTCGTACTCGTCAAATTTATATGAATCAAATTGCTTTGGATTATATACGTTGCCACATGAGCCTTCAACTTACCTTCGAAAGCCTTTTTGCCTCGTTCAATGGGGACAGCTCTCCCCCTTGAAATCCAACACTTTATATGTGGCAAACTTTACATATTACCATCTCTTTAGGGTGTGTCAAACCGAAACAGTGTATTTCTGAGGAATAGAGGTAAAACAAATGGTTATGAAAAAGCCGGATCACTTGAACCACATAATCAGATTAATCAGCAAGGCCGGATCATATTCGCAAGCCACAACAGATAGCGACAACTTTCGGAAAAACGTCTGCAAGTGCAATTTTGCCGTCCTACAACGCGTTCCGCCCTTTATTGTTGCAAAGAGACAGCTGTTGCTTGCTTTTTCCAGAAAAGAAACTATATTTCTTTTTTGAAATTCTCTTTTTTAAGGAGCCTTGAGGATGACTAGAGCGTTCAATTTTTTCCTCACTCCATAATTATATATTATCATGAAAAAAATTTTCTCTAACCCCATTGATTTCTCCAAGGTTAATACCCTGGTTTATCATCTTCCAGACGGACCATCTTTCTCGGTAGAGATGACCGGCGTTGAGGAGCTCCTTGATATTGAAATGGAAATGGGAGATGTCTGTGATACCTCTGAAATTGACGGCGTTGTTCATTTTTTTCCCCGAGGCAATGCCTGAGATATTCTTCCTCCTTTAGGAATTAACACTCCTCTCTCATGTTAACTAGTGTCTGTCCAAAAATGAGGATTTTTGTTCGAGGTCAAGGATTGCGAAAAAAATAAGCGCAGGCATATAAGTGATATTCCGAGCATTATTTTTTGAGCATGACGCAGAGATCGGACAAAAAGACCATTTTGGGACAGGCACTAACTACTCCCCCAATAGACCTCAGCGGGGATCATCATATTCATACGCTCCTGTGCAATCATGCCCAGGGAGAAATGGAAGAATATGTCCTTGCCGCAATTGGCAAAGGTCTGCAGTCGATGACCTTTCTCGAACATCTTGAATGCGGTATCAACTACGACATTCGCACCTGGCTCACCCCTGAACATTTTTCACAATATTTCCAACAGGGCCAACACCTGCAACAACGCTATAAAGATAAAATACACATCAGACTTGGGGTGGAAGTTGGTTATAATCCTCATGCGGTTGATGAATTACAACAGATGTTATCCAAATTCCCTTTTGAACATGTAGGGCTGTCCTATCATTTTCTGGGAACAACAAAAAAACATCTCAATCTCTTCAGTCGCCGTCCCGATAAAATCCAGGCTGTGCGCAATGCAGGCCCAGAACATATCCTGACCGAGTATTTTTCCGGCCTGATTGCAGCCTGCCAGACAATTCGCTGTGATAAAATCTGCCACCTGGATGCAGCATTACGATTTCTTCCCGAGATCTCTCTCAGCCCATACAATCATCAGCAAGTAGACCAACTGCTTACCCTCATGCAACTCAAACAAATTGCTCTTGAGATCAATACTTCTGGTTTTTTTATCCGGTCATCCCCTTTCCCCACTCCTGAAATTATCCTTAAGGCAAAAAAACTTGGCCTCTCTCTTATTCCCGGCTCAGATGCCCATAAACCTCAAGATATCGCCCGCGGTTTCGACCAGATCCCTCACATACACTCCTGAATTTTACCTTTTCAAAACAAAATATTGACCAAAATCTCATAATTCTACTCTTCTGTCAGAAAATTGTCAGGACAGGCTTGTATGATGAAAACAAATGATGGATACAAGCGAACACAAAGGGAGGGGGGCATGCAACAGGGATTACGAAAACAGGATTGGTCATGGTTGACAACAACATCCCGTATCTTGCATGAACGGCCGGAACGATTACAGCACCTGGTCATGCAGATAGCAGATAAATATCCGGAAATGGGCTGCTACGCCTCAGATATTGCCAGACTACGAATGTCCGGAATTGTCATGGAAAACTTATTATTCATGCTCTGGAAGGCAGACTCTTCCCGACAGGTTGATTCTATCCTCGACCAGTCCTTTCAATTCGAACACCCCTGCACCGGCGCACTGAGTGTTCTTGCAGACCTTATTAAACAGGATTTAACCAGCCAGCAAAGTACAGGGGCGACTGTCCACTGACGTGCTTAACCAGATCCGTTTGATGCGTAACATTCTCATTGTTCTGGCCTGAACGGACACTTTTCACCTCCTTATGTGTCCCTTGAAGAGTTGACGAGATTTTACCGTACGCATCAACTCTTTGCCTCTTCAGACCACCTTAAGGGTGCCTTGAAAAATTAGAATTTTCGTTCGAGGTCAGGTAAGCGACCATCGGGAGACTCCGAGGAACAGGAAAATTAAAAAGCGCAGCATATTAGTCATATGTGAGCATTTTTCATTTTCCTGTGACGCAGAGATCGGGCGAGATAAGCGAGGTT
>RKSL01000169.1 GCA_008633435.1 Candidatus Desulfobulbus rimicarensis
AGGGTGCGCCGTGCGCACCAATTATACTCTTGAACAATGTGCTAAGGAGCTAAGATAATGGCAAAATGTACCATCTGCAACAGCCGTAAAGGTAAGAGAAAATGTCCGGCTTCGGAGACGTTTATCTGCAGTCTCTGCTGCGGTGAGAGCCGGTCAGGGGAAAAATGTGCGGGATGTTCCTTTTTCAGCGGCAAATCTGCACCGAGAAATTACCGGAAACTTCCCTATTACACCATAAACGAGATGGAGGCCTCGGGAGAAAATGAACGGATCAGCATGGTCATTGAAAACTCTCTGAGCCTGATCTGGAACAGAGACAAGCGCCAGGTGAATGACCATACTGTACAACGGCTGGTGGAAATGCTGCTGGATCAGTATCATTTCGGCGAACCGCAGAACACAACAAATGAAACTGTGCTGGCTGACGGTTACCGCACTTTGCAGGAAGAAATAGCAGAAAATCTGGGCCAGGTTCCAGCAGAACAACTGGTCAAGGTGCTTGGCGCAATCTACCGCTCAATCCAGCGGCGTTCAAGCGGCGGCAGTTCCTATCTTCAGTTCATTAACCACTTCACCGGTGGGATGTACATGGCCAACGAACAGTAATTGTGCATCATAGATGATGCTTCAAAACCTGTGTTGCCCCTGATCACTTACGATTACTCTACGGGAAACCCCATGCTCACCCCTGACGCAATCCGTATAAAGGCGCTCCGCCACTGGAACAGTGGTCGAATGTTACAGTCTGAAATTGATGGGAGTTGTTTTTTCCCGCTTGCCATTCCCTGGGGTAAGCCCACGGCAAAGCAGATGGGCGAAAATTTCACCGACGTGCGTGAACGAATCAGCGCCATTGTGGCACAAAGTGGAATGGAGAACATGGGGTACATTATTGAATGGCAGGAAATCAACCACCGCAGGCTAGGTCGACAGCGACTTCCAAAAGCTCTACTCTTAGACCTGCCGGGATTTTTGCGCTGCACGGGCAAAAATAAAGAATACCAACATTTTGTGAATGATCTTGCTCTTATCCGCAAGCGGGAGCCACAGCTGGAATCATGGCTGAAAAGCCATGCCATGGAAGTTGTCAGGCAGGCGGGAAAATGGCCGAAGCTGCTTGCGGTTCTGACCTGGTTCAAAGCCAATCCACGCCCCGATCTTTACCTGCGTCAACTGAATATTCCCGGTGTGGACTCCAAGTTTATTGAGCGTAACAAAAAAATCCTGCGTCTCCTGCTGGACGAAATCCTCCCGGATGCAGCAATCAGCTCCGACGTTACAACTCTGGCCCAGCACGGCTTTGAACGCCGTTACGGACTCCGCTACGATGAACCGCTCATCCGCATGCGCTATCTTGATCCGAGCCAGAGGCCACATCAAGCCTGCTTCGATATTTCCCTGCCTCTGTCCGGATGCATATCACTGTACCCCCCGTGCTCCAGAGTGATTATTACTGAAAACAAAATTAACGGCCTCACCTTTCCGGATCTTAATGACACCCTTATTATTTTTGGACTGGGCTACGGTATTGAAACGCTCAAACAGGTCGCTTGGCTTCACAATAAAAAAATTTTCTACTGGGGAGACATTGATACCCACGGTTTTGCTATTCTCTCTCAGTTGCGTTCTTTTTTGCCGCATACGAGGTCGTTCCTCATGGATAAAGAGACGTTAATGGCTCACAGACTTCTCTGGGGCAAGGAAGAGGAAGCCAAACGGTGTACCGGAGAACTGAGTTATCTCAGCGCGGAGGAACTCTCTTTATACAACGATCTGAAAGATAATATCCCAGGCAACAGGATCAGACTTGAACAGGAACGAATTGACTTTGCCATGGTACAAGTCGCGGCAACGCAGTTGCGCTGACCAGGCAGATAATTACGCGTCTGTAACCTGTGTCCGCGAACCTGTTTTTTCAAGAAATTTACACGAAAATCCCATCTTTTACTGCATCCTCCCGTTAAAATGCACATGGTATATCTTGAATCAATGCCCTTGATTGGTTATAGACACTTTGTAACCGTTGCCGTCGGGCAGCATAATCCCGAAAAACTTGCAGGAGCTGATAATGGGCGCGTACGAACAGATTTTCAAAAAAAGCATCGAAAATCCCGATGAATTCTGGGGCGAGGCTGCAGAGGCCATTGACTGGTATACACAATGGGATTCCGTGCTTGATCGTTCAAATCCTCCTTTTTACCGCTGGTTCCGTGGTGGTGAGCTGAACACCTGTTACAATGCTGTTGACCGTCATGTGGAAAATGGCAGGGGTGACCAGAATGCCATTATTTATGACTCTCCGGTAACCGGCACAATACGAAAGATCACCTATAAAGAATTACTTGACCAGGTTTCCACCTTTGCCGGAGCGCTCAAGGCACAGGGGGCCGAAAAAGGGGACACGATTATTATCTACATGCCGATGATCCCCGAGGCACTGGTGGCCATGCTGGCCTGTGCCCGGCTCGGGGTTGTCCATTCGGTTGTATTTGGCGGTTTTGCCGCCAATGAGCTGGCCATCCGTATTGACCATGCCCAACCCAAGATGATTGTCTGTGCTTCCGGTGCTATTGAGGGCAAAAAACAGCTCGCCTACAAGCCTCTGGTCGAATCGGCCATTGAGCAGTCCGACCATAAACCGGCAAATGTCATTGTCTTTCAGCGAGATTTTCTGCAGGCAGACCTCAACCAGCCCGGCGATCTTGACTGGCAGGATATTGCCGGCAAAGCAACTCCAGCTGACTGTGTACCGGTTGCGGCAACTGATCCGCTCTATATTCTCTACACCTCAGGCACCACCGGGATGCCCAAAGGGGTGATGCGCGATAACGGCGGCCATGCTGTTGCCCTTCACTGGACCATGAAGAATATCTATAATATTGAACCGGGCGACGTGTTCTGGTCAGCCTCTGATGTGGGCTGGGTTGTGGGGCATTCGTATATTGTCTACGCCCCCCTGCTCTACGGCGCAACCACCATTGTCTATGAAGGAAAGCCCATTGGCACACCTGATGCAGGTGCCTTCTGGCGGGTGATTTCCGAACATGGGGTCAAGGCCATGTTTACCGCCCCCACAGCCTTTCGGGCGATTAAAAAGGAAGACCCGGATGGAATACTGCTGAAAAAATATGACCTCTCAAACTATGAAACCCTTTTCCTTGCCGGAGAGCGTCTCGACCCGGACACCTACCACTGGGCCAGAGAGTTGCTCAAGGTGCCGGTTATTGATCACTGGTGGCAGACAGAAACGGCCTGGTCAATTGTGGCCAACCCAATGGGGATTGAGCAGTTTCCTGTTAAACCGGGCTCCCCCACCAAACCTGCTCCGGGCTATGACGTAAAAATCCTCGATGATGAGGGCAACGAACTTGGCCCCAATGAAGAGGGAAATATTGTGGTCAAACTGCCGTTGCCTCCAGGCACGCTGGCGACCCTGTGGCGCAACGATGACCGCTTTTTGTCTTCCTACATGTCTGCCTTTCCCGGCTATTACGAAACCAGTGACGGCGGCTATATTGATGAAGACGGCTACGTGTTTGTCATGGGAAGGATTGACGATGTTATCAATATAGCCGGGCACCGTCTCTCCACCGGAGCCATGGAAGAGGTCATTGCCACCCATCCCAGCGTGGCCGAGTGTGCTGTCTTTGGCACCAATGATTCCCTCAAAGGCCAGAAACCCCTTGGGCTGGTCGTGCTGAAAGCGGGGGTGGAATGTGATGAAAATGAGCTGAAGACAGAACTTGTCCAGATGATCCGCAACCAGATCGGCCCCATTGCCTGCTACCGGGAAACCGCCGTGGTTGCCCGTCTGCCCAAAACCAGATCCGGGAAAATCCTACGCGGCACCATGCGCTCTATTGCCGGTGGGCAGCAATACCGTATGCCGTCCACCATTGACGATCCGACCTGCCTGGATGAGATTACCGATTCACTCAAATCCATGGGCTACCCGGAAAAAGAGTGATGGAAACGGGGACACTATGAAACTCCATGAATATCAAGCTAAACAGCTCTTTGGCCAGGCCGGTCTGCCTGTACCACTGGGAAAAACAGCCCATACTCCTGAAGAGGCGTTGCAGCATCTGGATACCCTTGGTTTTCCGCTTGCGGTCAAAGCACAGGTACATGCCGGAGGACGCGGCAAAGCCGGAGGAATCCAAATTGCGGCCAACAGCGAAGAGGCCAGGGCTGCCATTGATGCCATTCTGGGCATGACCCTGCAGACTGCCCAGACCGGTGGCACCGGCAAAAAGGTTGCCACAATCCTCTTGGAACAAGGGGTGGATATTGTCCACGAATACTACCTCTCCATAGTGCCGGATCGGTCGAGTGCAACCCTTATGATTATCGCCTCCAGCGAAGGCGGCATGAACATTGAAGAAGTTGCCGCCACAACTCCGGAAAAAATCATCCGGGTTCGGGTCAATCCGTTAACCGGCATTCAACCCTTTCACCTGCGCCGGGTGGCGTTTGGCCTGGGATTTTCCGGAGCGCAGTTCAAAGCGTTTTGCGGAGTACTGACAAAACTGTACAGTGCCGTAATCACGAACGATCTACTGCTGGCCGAAATCAATCCACTTGCCCTGACCGGCGAGGGCGAATTTGTTCTGCTTGATGCCAAGGTGGACGTCGACTCCAATGCGTTATTTCGCCATAAGGAACTTGCCGCAAGCTATGACGATGCAGAAGATGACCCTCTGGAACTTGAGGCAAAAAAATATGCCCTCAACTACATCCGCTTAAGTGGCAATGTCGGCACCATGGTCAATGGAGCAGGTCTTGCCATGGCCACCATGGATATCATCAAGCAGGCAGGAGCAGAACCGGCTAATTTTCTTGATGTCGGCGGTGGAGCCAATGCGGAAATGATTGAAAACGGTTTCCGTATCCTCTTGTCGGACAACGATGTACAGGCAATTCTCATCAATATTTTTGGCGGCATTCTTCGCTGTGACGTACTGGCCACAGGCGTTGTTGAAGCTGCCCGAAAAATTGGTTTGTCCATGCCAGTTGTTGTCCGCATGGAAGGCACCAATGTTGAGGAAGGGCGAAGGATTCTGGCAGAGTCCGGGTTGGATTTGACAACTGCAGTTGATGTACAGGATGCGGCTGAAAAAATAAAAGAGGTAAGTGGGTAAATGGAAAACGGGCAGGGGATAAAAATAAAGCGCAGAGGAAAACAGCCCCCCGCTTCATGTGCATTGTTCAATCCCTGTAACTATTCAGCTGTTCCCAATCTTCAAGCGATCAGGCCTCCTCGCATAGGCGGTGACACCGCTGAGCAGTTACTGGCCGCTGGTGATGCAAACTTCCAGCACCTACCTGAATATTTACCAATCCCTTAGAATAAACGTGCATATATATCTTTTCGATGGCCAACTTTAACGACCAGGATAACCAATCTTTTTTCATGAATTTCGTAAATGATCCGATAGTTCCCAGACCGTATTCTATGAAAAGGGTTTTTTCCTTTCAGTTTGGTAAGGCTTTGACAAGGCAATTCAACGCACAGCGTATCAATTTTCTTTTTTATGCGCAATACGTCCCGTCGGGGCATTTTTTTCATAGCCTTGAGGACCGATGGGCGAAACTCAATGGTATAGGCCATGACCTAGACACCAAGTTCTTTCCAGAAAGTATCAGCAGGAATATTGTCCCCCTGTTCTTCAAGCGACTGTTTAGCATCTGCAATATCTATCCGATCTTCTATAAGCTGCAACAATTCGAGCCTGTCAAGGGACACGAGGGCTGCGATTTCACGTCCTTTTCTGGTCAGGATTACGGCGTCTCCCCCGTAGGCAACCTGGTTAACTATATCCGCAAAATTTTTGCGGGCATCAGCTGTTGTCACGATTGTAGGCATATCTATTCTCCTTTAGTACATTTTGTACCAGATGTACAAAATGTACCAAACAAAGTCAACCCACGTTTCAGAAAATGAGCATATTTATCGATACAAACACCCGCCTCCTTGTCCAGGGAATTACCGGCAATGAGGGCAAATTTCATACCCTGCAATGTGTTGAGTATGGCACCAACGTCGTTGCCGGGGTCACGCCGGGCAAAGGCGGGCAGGATGTTGAGACCATTCCTGTTTTTCATACCGTGGCTGATGCGGTGGAGCAGGCAGCAGCCAACGCCTCGATGATCTTTGTACCGCCCGCCTTTGCCGCTGACGCGATCATGGAAGCAGCAGATGCGGGTATCGAGCTGATTGTCTGTATTACCGAGGGGATTCCAGCCCACGACATGCTGCGGGTCAAGACTCTGCTCAACGGAAGTTCCACTCGCCTGATCGGGCCAAACTGCCCGGGTATCATCACCCCTGGCGCCTGCAAGATCGGCATTATGCCCGGCCCGATTCATACACCCGGCTCAATCGGCGTTATTTCACGTTCCGGCACCCTCACCTACGAGGTGGTGCACCAGCTCAGCACCGTGGGGCTTGGCCAGTCCACCTGCATCGGAATTGGCGGCGATCCGGTTATTGGCACGGATTTTATTGACTGCCTGAGGGCTTTTGCAGCCGACCCCGCCACCACAGGAATTGTTATGGTGGGCGAAATCGGCGGCTCTGCCGAAGAAGAGGCTGCCGCCTTTATCCAGGCCAATGTCAACACGCCGGTGGTCGGTTTTATTGCCGGTCTCACCGCGCCTCCGGGCAGACGCATGGGCCATGCCGGGGCAATTATTTCCGGCTCTTCGGGAACAGCAGAGGCAAAAATTGCCGCCATGGAAGCATGTGGGCTGCATGTCTGCAAAGAACTGGGCAGGTTGGGCGAATTCTGCGCGAAAATCTTTACATAATAACGAGTTATGGACTTCATATCCTGGGATGATTTCAGTAAAGTCGAACTGCGGGTTGGCACCATTATCACGGCGGAACCATTCCCCGAAGCCCGTAAACCAGCCTATAAGCTGCAGGTTGATTTTGGCGGGGAGATTGGCATAAAAAAATCAAGTGCACAAATCACCGATCTGTACACCACCGAAAAGCTCATCGGAAAACAGGTCATCGGCGTGGTCAACTTCCCGCCCCGTCAGATAGGGCCGTTTATATCGGAATGCCTGGTCACAGGTTTTTATCGGGATGACAATGCTGTTGTACTGGCCGTGCCGGACAGCATGGTTCCCAATGGGACAAAATTAGCTTGAGAGTCAACATGAAAACTATTTACCGGGTGCTCATCGGCAAACCAGGGCTTGATGGCCATGACCGTGGCGCAAAATTCATTGCGCGCGCGCTTCGAGATGCAGGTTTCGAAGTCATCTACACCGGCATCCGTCGCACACCTGACGAAATTGCCTCCTCAGCCATCCAGGAAGATGTGGCTGCTGTGGGGTTGTCATCCATGTCGGGTGCGCATCTGCGCCTGTTTCCCGCAGTGGTTGATTCGCTCAAACGGGCCGGTGCAGAAGACATTCCGGTACTTGGTGGAGGCATCATCCCGGAAGAGGATAAACAGTTGCTGAAACAGGGTGGAATTACCTCCATATTTACCCCGGGAACTCCGGTTGACACCATTATACATGCCTTTACCGAGGCATGCAGCAAACAGCATCAGTCCCGTAGATAAATGGAGATTTCCTCCCTCCTTAAACGTCTGCATCAGGGCGATGCCAGAGCCGTTGCCAGAGCCATTTCCCTGGTTGAAGATCAAGGGCAGTCCGGGCCGGATATCATGGCTGGCCTTGATCCCAAACGGCTGGAGACATCCCTTGTGGTCGGCATAACCGGCCCACCCGGAGCAGGAAAATCCACCCTGACCGCCTCCATTGTCAAGGCGTTACGCAACGAAAAAACCCGGGTAGGCATTATTGCCGTTGACCCTTCCTCCCCGCTTACCGGCGGCGCATTGCTTGGCGATCGAATCCGGATGATGGAGCATACCCTTGATCCGGACGTGGTGGTCAGATCAATGGCCACCCGGGGCAGACTGGGTGGATTATGCGCAGCAGCGGGTGCTGCCGTGCGTATTCTGGCCGCATCAGGATGCCGACTGGTACTGATTGAAACCGTGGGTATCGGCCAGTCGGAAATGGATATTGCCACCCTGGCAGACATTACCATGATGGTGCTGGCACCAGGCTTTGGCGATGATATTCAAGCCATGAAAGCAGGCATTCTTGAAGTGGTCGACCTGCTGGTGGTTAACAAGGCCGACCAGCCAGGCGCCCAAAAACTCCTGCTCGACCTGGGGCGCGAAGCTACCTCATCCGGACGTGTTCTCCAAACCGTTGCCCGGGAAGATCAGGGCATAATCCGACTCCTTGACGCTATTTTTGCACTTGAGCAGCAACTGCGCCAGGACAATACCTTACAGATCCGACGTCAACAGGCTCGCCAGCGTGAAGCCCTCGACTGGACCCTGGAACTCCTCAAGCCCTTTCTCCGACAACAAATCAACAGCTCGCCCACCGCAAACAACGACCCCGGCGAGATTGCCCGACAACTCGCCGGCCGCATCATTGCGGAGCATGGGTGAAGAATAATCAGCAGAAGTAAAAACTGCTCTTCTCCAAATATTTTTGTGAATGCTCCTCCCAACCATAGTTTCAATCCATATTGTTTGATCAGGATTCAGTTTCAATCCACGCCCCCGCGCAGGGGGCGACAAAATAGGTGTCAGGCAAATAAGTACAGATAACGACCGCAATCAGGGGCAAGCGAGATTTGTAGCAACCAATTTTGATTAACCTGGAAATTTGGCAGCAAGGATGAACTTTGAAAAACCGCGCTGCTCGCTGTCCCTTGAATTGCATTGTTCGGCATCTTTTTGTCGTTTATTTTTCGTTGGAATCTCTTCTTGTTTGTTTTCCGCAGTTCTCTCTTTTATGACTGTATGGTATTTAACAATCTCCGC
>RKSL01000170.1 GCA_008633435.1 Candidatus Desulfobulbus rimicarensis
GTGCGTCAACCCCTTCCTGGATGCGTGCTCCGCCAGAGTCGTTTAAGCCGACAACCGGCGCCCCCACCTTAATGGCATGATCCATAATCTTGCAGATTTTACCGGCATGGGCAGCGGAAAGCGAGCCGCCAAATACGGTAAAATCCTGGCTGTAGACAAAGACCAGGCGGCCGCAGACTGTGCCATAGCCAGTGACCACACCGTCACCGGGGATTTTTTGATCAGCCATGCCAAAATCGACACAGCGATGTTCAACAAACATGTCCCACTCTTCAAAGCTGCCCGCATCCAGAAACAGCTCTATCCGCTCCCGGGCAGTGAGTTTTCCTTTGGCATGCTGTTTATCAATGCGGGGTTGGCCACCACCCTGTCGGGCGGCCTCGCGTTTGGCATCCAGTCGTTGAATTATATTTGGCATGGAGATAATGGTTCAGAAATTATGGTTTTGAAGAGGAACAGATTTCAGTCAGCACGCCGCCGGTGGATTTGGGGTGGAGAAAGGCGATTTGTTTACCTCCTGCACCGGGCACGGGCTGTTCATTGATCAGGGCGCAGCCGGTACTGCGGGCGTTATCAAGTTGTGCATTGATATCATCGCTTGCATAGGCAATGTGATGAAATCCTTCGCCTCGTTTTTCAAGAAACCGGGCAATGGGGCTGCTGTCATCCATGGGTTCGAGCAGTTCAATATGGGTCTCTCCCAGGCTGAAAAAAGCAGTACGAACCTTCTGAGAAGGAACCTCTTCCACCTTTTCACAAACAAGCCCGAGAGTTTGTTCATAAAAACGTCGGGCTTCGGCTATGGAGTGGACGGCAATACCGATATGATCAATTTTTTTCAGCATGGCATGTATGGGATAACCTGCATGGCTGGATCATAATTGCCAGCCACTGGCGACGATTTTGAATTGTAAAAGTTGGTCACTGCGGCATGGCAATTTTTGTGCTGTGCAACAGCTTTCAGATAAGTGAACACGATATTTCCCTCAACGTACCCAAAAAACCGTGTTCCGTCCACAGGGGTGACCTGTTTTGCACGACAATATCTTGAAAACACGTTGTCGGACAGCGGTTATTTATCTTCTCCAAAGTTTTTACTGATCAAATCGTGCAGATACTCGCTGGTTTCCCGGATGACCCTGACACAGTTTTGTCGGGTGCTCTCCGGGTTAGTATAAAACTCTTTAACGGCTTTATGGTCACGCCAACTGAGCCGGGTGATGTTGGCGCAGTTGGTTCCGCCATAGGGCTTACAGATCTCGTCAAACTGTTTGACCAGCTGATAGCTGAGTTTCCACATCAGTTTATGGTCACGATCTTTGGGGGCAGTTTTCCCGAGAGTGTAGCCGATGACTGCCAGAGCCCCGGACAGCGTTCCACAAACCCGACCGCTTGAACCCATGCCGCCACCAAAGGGAGCCATGGCTGCAATCAGTTCATCGGGAAGTTTGTTGTCTTCACCAAACAGCCCGGCGCACGCGCCGAGAATGGCCTGGCTTCAATGCATCCGGGAGAGGAATTGTTCTGCGGCATCATCTGCCATGAGTTGTTTATCTTTCATTGTTGGACCTTGTTCAGAGTTTGGAGGTCTGGTCGTATTGGAAATATCAGATCAACAAATGGGTGCCGTTACCGTAAATAACCCGGCCAGTACGGTTACAGATTGGTGTAATATCAAGGCTACAGCTCCCTTGGTGACGTTACGAAATATAAAAAATGACCAGAGTATACCCAAAATTACGATTTGTATCATAGAACCTTTTGTTTGTAACCCTCTATCATAAAACCAATAAAGTATCAGCCGTCATTCCCCCCCCCTGTAACAGAACAAGAACGACAAAGTACAACAATGTGTCTTCTTCGACAAGAGGAGGTTTCCTCAGGGTGACCTTAAAATTTCAGGAAAAAAAGCGTTGTGGGCAACGTTGAGAATACCTCCAGGCAGCGGTGTTGCCAGCAGGTTTAATGTGCCAGCTGTTGTGAAATAGAGAAAAAATGTATTCATCAGCCTTCCAGGTAAAAATCATTGTTTATGGGCTAACACGAAGAGATTGACGTTTTCCGGTTCTGCAAGAATCTTCACATCCCCTCCAAAGCGGGTATTGGAAAAGAGTTCTTTTAAGTCGTCTCTGGTTCTATAGATGAGATTCCAGTGCAGCAGGTGATCCATAAACAGCATGTCGTCATGGGGGGCATAGTTACCTATCAGCAGAGAGCCGCCAGGTTGCAAATGTTCGTAACATTTATCCACCAGCCGACAGAACAGGCGCGGCTCAAGATAATCAAAAAGTCCGGCGGAATAAATTAGATCCTGAAGGCCTATGTCATGGCTGACTTTGCCAAGGGCCCATTTGATCAGGTTTTCTCGCATATAGCGCACCGAGGCATTATGGGGGAATACATTGACCTGCTGGTTGGAATACTGGAGAGCCTCTGTGTCAATATCAACACAAAGCGCATTGATTTTTTCTGTGTATTCACACTCCTGTAAAAAATCAAAAAGCTCCCGGCTGGGTCCGCAGGCAAGATTCATGACAGAAAATTGTTTGTTTGTTTTCAATCGTTCGTTTGATAAATAATCCAGCTGTTCTTTCAAAAGGATGCGCCGACCTCGTATGGCCGTTGCACTTCGTGACTGTAAAATCCAGCTGTCAATGAGCCGACCGATTTTGCCAGCACCCTTTGGCAGGTTCAGGTAGATATGCTCCATCAGCAGGAAATCTCCTGCATATCCTTTGGGCTTGTAGTAGGCTCGTGCAGCAAAATGACTTCGCATGAGGTAGGGAAATGTTTCTTTAAAAACAAAACCCCACATATGTTCTCTATCTTCCTGCACAGTTATACAATCGTTAAAATCCTGTAGAGAACTGTTCATGACATCAAGGGTGGCATACCCTTCTTTAAGGTATTGCTCAGGAATATCATCGCCGTCACTTGCCTGTAAAGCATGGCCAAGGTCGTAGAGCTGTGATTTTAACAGTTCAATTTTTTGATTAATCTGTTGCCATGGTTTTGATCGGAGCAGGGGTTCTGGTATAACCGTGGATTTTTCATACTGGCGTTGTCGTCTGGTGAGAGATGCCGCATACGCAGTTAAAGGTTGTTCTTTCTCAAGGGTTTTTCTGTATTTTATACAGATATCTTCCATAAGGAAGACCATGAAAGCAGCAAAAAGATGGGGATCCTGCTGTTGCATCTGTTTCATAACTTTTTGATTAAAAACCAGGAGTTCAGTTTCTTCC
>RKSL01000171.1 GCA_008633435.1 Candidatus Desulfobulbus rimicarensis
GGGTTTACTCCACCTGGTTTATTATTTGGTCTCTTGTATGCCTGGTATCTGGATAACCGATTTGCGCCTAATATTGAGTACAAGATGTCTGGTATGAAAAGCAAAAGATCCTACCTCATTCCGGAACAGGTGAGACTGGTCAGCAGGAGGGAACAGTTGATTCGTTTTGTTCGTGAAAATGTATTTAAACGATCATTACCTGAATTGATCCTGAAATGACGATGTTTTGATTTTTTGATAAGACCTGTTACAGTATAAGTACTTTTTCCCAAAAAAACAGGGTGCTTAATGGATGAGTTACACAACAGAGTATCATTTGAGTGGCAGAATACCTTTGATGCTCTGGTTGAATCTGTCCTGATTCTTGATGTCAATCGTGTGGTTGTCCGGGCAAACCGGGCAGCATATGAGTTGCTGGCTGAAGGTGACGGAGAGCTTGTCGGCAAAAAGTGCTACCAGGTTTTTTCATGTGATTCCACCCAGTGCAAAGAGTGTTTGGTAACTATTGTCCGCCATACCGGTGAGAGTATAACCCTGGATCATGGGTACTCTTTTCATGAAAAAACTCTGCGCCTTAGTTGTGCACCACGGATTGTCCAGGGGCAACTGGTGGGCTTTATCCATACAGCTGTTGATATTACCCCACAGCACAGCCTGGAAAAACAGTTGGTGCAGGCTCAGAAAATTAAAGCTATCTCTACGCTTGCTGGAGGTATTGCCCATGATTTCAATAATATTTTAGGGGTAATTCTCGGTAATGCAGATCTTTTGCTTTACCGACTTGAAGGCTCTTTTAGCCTGCCCGGGGCAGCATCAAAGCCGATTAGTCATGAAGAGATCAAGCCCCATCTTCAAGCCATTTCAAAGGCTGGGCTAAGGGCTCAGGATCTTGTCTCTCAGATCCTGACATTCAGCAGACAGGCATCATCTTCCCGCAGAAATTTTCTCTTGGGGCCAATGGTCAAAGAGGCGGTAAAATTTCTGAAATCCTCTCTGCCTTCAACCATTACCTTAAAGAGTAATATTGCAGATAATGTCAGCTATATCCTGGCTGATCCCACTCAGATGTATCAGGTCGTGATGAATCTTTGTACCAATGCTGTTGAGGCTATTGACACCAGGCATGGTGTTATTACCATAACCCTTGAAGAACAGAAAATTTCAGAAGTTGATGCTGACAATGCATCGAAAAAGGTAAAAAATGGTGAATATGTTGTGCTGACAGTTCAGGATACCGGCGAAGGTATGAGCGAAGAAGTGCTCGAGCGAATTTATGATCCTTTTTTTTCCACCCGTGAGGTGGGCGAAGGCAATGGCCTGGGGCTTGCGGTGCTTCATGGCATTGTGTCAGCACATGATGCGATTATTGATGTACGTTCCAGCCCAGGTATAGGCAGTACTTTTACTGTGTATTTTCCTAAAATTAATAGCATGGATGATAACAGTGAAAGCACTGCAGAAACACTTATGCCGGGCGGCAGTGAAACCATAATTTTTGCCGATGATGAAGAAAGTATTGTCCAGATGTATTCTGAAATGCTTGAGTACCTGGGATACACGGTCATCACAGCCTCCAGCGGGAAGGAGGTTCTAGAGTATCTGCATACTCATCCTGATTCTGTAGATCTTGTGATCACCGATCAGACCATGCCGCTAATGACGGGCCTTGAGCTGGCTTTTGAGATTAAAAAAATAGCGGGCAGTCTTCCGATAATTTTAAGTTCAGGGTATACTGACAGTGAACTTGAACTCACAGGTAAAGAGGCTGGGGTAACTACTTTTCTGGCTAAACCCTTTGATATGAAAAATCTTGCTGCAGCTATCCGGAAGATTTTTCAGGCTGGCAGCAAAATATGATGCGAATTCTTATAATTGATGATAATGAGCAGATGAGAGTCCTGTTACGTCAGGCAATGCAATGGGCCGGTTTTGAGGTTGATGTTGCCGAAAATGGTCGCCACGGGCAGCAACTGTTTGAGAGTCAGGCTGCAGATCTTGTTATTACTGATCTGATTATGCCTGAACAGGAAGGCCTTGAAACCATTTGCGAGCTGAAAAAAATTCAGCCAGGTGTCCGAATTATTGCTATTTCAGGAGGTGGACGAATCGGCCCTGAGGCCTATTTGCCAGCTGCCATGGAGCTGGGTGCCGATCGCATCTTTGCCAAACCCTTTGACATTAAAGAACTGGTTGAAGCTGTTCGTGAACTCCTGGATACGGTTTGATTTCTTGAGTTGTCGGCAGCTCTGTATTTTTTTTAAGGATGTATGAAAATCCCAGGATGTATACGGTATTACAGGATGATAACTGCGTGACTCAATGTATCTTGCCCGTCGTTTTATCAATAATCGCCTCCATTATCTCCTGCGTGAATCTTTCCACGATGGTGAGGTCTACCGGCACCGGGACGTGATTGACCTGGGGGATGATCCCGGCAGCTTTATTGTGTATCCCGGCGGCTCGTCATTTTATATTGACGATCATCTTTTCGACCAGCTGGCCAGGGCTGGTTTTTCTTTTGATTATGACGAAATTGAGCCCTTCTTTTTCCCTTTCCTTGATCCTTATATAAAAAATCGGGTAGAGCCATTTCTTTACCGAAATGCCAACCGTCGCTGGAAGCGGATGGATAACGCGACCCGTACCCGTATTCTTGGCCAGACCCATGTGTTTGATCGACGCAGGATTTTTTTTCTGCGATTTGGCCAGACCGATCTGCGTGAACTTGACCGTTCACCTGCCCTGTATAAAATTCTGCTGGATAAATCCCGTGACGAACTGGAACAACTCATTTTAGAGCGTGAACAGGATTTGCGACCTCAGGAATATAAACGGTATATTTTTGCGATATTTGATCTGCAGAAGCATTTTAAAGAGGCCTGCGCCCGAACCATGCCCCATGCCCTTGACGCTGAGCTGCTCGATGAGTGTTTTCTTAAAGAGCTCTGCAGTCTTGACAGTGATGCCTCTTTCTGGCAGGGGATGGATCGCTCCAATACTCTGGTGTCCTATATGGTGCGCTATGTCATTATGTTTTTTGATTACTCTTTTCCAAGTGGTCAGAGTTGGGAAGAGTTTGTCCGCTCACACCTGGGCAGTGGTCGCCAGAGTGATTCCATCAGAGGTTCCCGCCGCATGTCCATGCGTGAGGTTACCACAGTGTTTGGTGTCGGGCAGAGCAGGCTTGCTGCCATGAACAAGGCAGAACTGAGCAGGCTCTACCGTAAACTGGCCCAGTCGCTCCACCCTGATAAGGGGGGGGATCATGAGGAATTTATCGAACTCACCACAGCCTATAACGAGTTATTGCGTACTAAATCGTGAAGCCTTTTTTCGGGGCTGGCAATCATCGGTCAAAGCAGAATATTCGTGATCTGCTTGCACTTCTTCTGCCGCAGTTTCATAAACACAGGTTACGGTTGTTGTTGGGCTTTCTTGCCCTTTTTGGCGTGGACTTTCTTCAGCTGACCATCCCGGGTTATCTGAAAAAGGGGGTAGATTCACTGGCAACTGGTGTTTCCTCAGAGAAATCCTTGCTCTGTATCGGTGGCTATATCCTGTTCACAGCTCTTGTGATTGCCTTGCTTCGTTTTTGCTGGCGGACGCTTATCATAGGTTTTTCACGACGGCTTGAAGAGCATTTGCGTAACGCCTTATTTCATCATATCCTGGAAATGGACAGGCCGTTTTTTGATGATCATACCACTGGTGATATCATGGCCCATGCCACCAATGACCTCAGCGCGGTACAGATGGCCTGCGGTATGGGGCTGGTGGCTGCAGCTGATGCCTGTGTCATGTCATTTGCCGCCTTATTTTTTATGGCAACCATCAGCCCAACCCTGACCATGATTGCCATTCTTCCCATGCCTCTGCTCGCCTTTTGTGCAAAAACGCTTTCCGGTAAACTCCACCAACGCTTTGACCGGGTGCAGGAACAGTTTTCCCTGCTTACCGAGTTTGTCCGTAAGACCATGATCTCGATCCGGCTGATTAAAGGATATACCAGAGAAGAGTGGCATAAACAGGAGTTTGCAACCCTTGGATGGCAATATCGTGCAGCAAATATTCAGGTTGCTGTCATTCAGGGATTGCTCTTTCCTGTGGCTACGCTTGTCGGGAATACCGGGATGCTGCTTGTCCTCTATTTTGGTGGTAAACTGGTCATTGGCGGCCAGATAACCCTGGGTGATTTTGTTGCTTTCATCACCTACCTTTATATGCTTATCTGGCCGATGATGGCTGTTGGCTGGGTGACGAATCTCGCGCAGAGAGGTTTCACGTCACTGGCGCGTATCAAGCGGCTCCTTGACACACGCCCCCTGTTACTTTCAACTATTCATCCCAAGGATGAACCCGATATTACATTCTTTTCCTTTGCCTGCCATGCGCTCAGCTTCAGGTATCCCGGCAGCACTGTGGCTGCCTTGCAGGACTGTTCTCTTGAAATACATCCCGGAATACTCGGGATTGCCGGTACAACAGGTGCTGGAAAGTCCACATTGTGTCGGCTCCTCACCAGGCAGTATCAGGTTGAACCTGGCATGCTCTTTTTTTCCGGACAAGATGTACGCAGGTTTTCCCCTGGAACCATTCGCAGGCAGATAAGTTATGTCAGCCAGCAGCCAGTCCTCTTTTCAGGGACTGTTGCAGAAAATATTGCCTTTGCAAAACCTGATGCGCCGTTGGATGAGATTATCCGGGTTGCCCGGCTTGCAGCCATCCACGACGAGATTACGGACATGGCACATGGTTACGATGAAGTTGTGGGTGAGCGGGGAGTGCGTTTGTCAGGAGGGCAAAAGCAGCGGATTGCCATTGCCCGGGCCATACTTGCTGATCGGCCGATAATCATCATTGACGATGCGCTCTCAGCCCTGGACAATGACACTGAACAGCAGGTTTTTTCAGGAATTGTTTGTGCCATGCAGGGGAAAACAGTGATTATTGTCTCCCATCGCATCCCTGTGCTCTCAGGTGCTGAGACGATACTTATCATGGATGATGGCCGCATTGTTGACCAGGGAACGCATGGACAACTGTTTGCTGGCAACGCATTGTATCAGACCATGGCTGCCAAGCAGCAGGGGCTTTATCATGCGTAATTTCGGCTATTTTGAAGAGGGAAAGATCGGCCGTGTTTCAGATGTGCGGTTGTGGAAAAAAATAGTTGGCCTGTGCCGTGCCAAGAGAGTCGGACTTGTTGCTGCAATTGTACTTTCTTTACTGGTCACGGCAGCAACCCTTGCCTTGCCCAAAATCATGCAGATGGCCATTGATACCTGCATGACTATTCCTGCCAAAGAGCCAGCTTCCAGCATTGGCCAACTGTTCACCTATGCCCAGTTGTATCTGGGGGCCGTTATTGTCGTCTTTGGTGCCGGATTTGTTCAGGTGGTGTTACTTGAGTATATTGGCCAGTCCATTATGCTTACTTTACGCAATGATCTCTATGCTCATCTGCTCACCCTTGACCTGGCCTTTTTCCATGCCCATCCAGCGGGTCGGCTGGTGACAAGATTGACTAATGATATCCAGAATATGCATGAGATGTTCACCTCGGTAATGGTGACACTGTTCAATGATGTGTTGAAGCTGGTCGGGATTCTTGTGGTGCTGTTTATCTATAATTTTCGTCTTGCCGCTGTTATGGCCATGTTTCTGCCGCTTTCGCTGGGATTGACACTCCTCTTTTCTCGACTGGCCAGGGAGCGGTTCAGGGCTATTCGCAGCCAATTGGCTGCCCTCAACTCATTTTTGCAGGAAAGTATATCTGCACTCACTATTGTCCAGCTCTTTGGCCAGGAGCAGCTGAGCCGGGATAAGTTTTGCGGTTTAAATGCGCATTATTTTCAGCTTACCTTGCGGCAAATTAGGCTTTTTGGCACATTTTTACCCTTAACCGAATTTCTGGGCGCCCTGGCCATGGCAATTATTCTTTGGTATGGAGGAGGGCAGGTCATTCGGCAACAGTTGAGCCTGGGGGAGCTGGTGGCCTTTTTTTCCTATATGCGACTCTTTTTTCAGCCCATGCGTGAGTTGTCGCAGAAATATTCCATTGTTCAGTCGGCCATGGCCTCTGCTGAACGGATCTTTCAGCTTTTTGACCAGCAGGGTACGATTCAGGCACCGGCAAATCCCTATACGCCTTTGTCACTTAAAGGTGATGTTTGTTTTCAAGATGTGAGTTTTGGGTACAGCAGTGAAGAAACAGTGCTGAAAGATATTTCCCTGCAGATAACCGCCGGAGAGACCATAGCCGTGGTCGGCCCGTCAGGAGCAGGGAAAACCACGTTAATGAATCTGCTGGTTCGGTTTTATGACCCGCAACAGGGAAAAATTCTTCTTGATGGCCACCAGCTGAGGGACTATTCACCTGCTTTCCTGCGGGAAAAAATAGGCATTGTCCTGCAGGATGTCCTGATTGAACCAGATACTGTGCTGGCAAATATTGTGCTTGGCACTCGAAAAGATCGTAGTTTTGTGAAGACCATACTGCGTCGAACCGGAATGAATACCTTTGTCTCCCGTCTTCCCCATGGGATTGATACCCTGATAGGTGAAGGTGGCCACGATCTTTCCGCCGGAGAAAAACAGCTGCTCGCCTTTGCCCGGGTGCTCTGCCGTGATCCGGATCTTTTGATTTTAGATGAGGCAACTTCATCTGTTGATACAGCGTCTGAAAATGTACTGGAAGTGGCCATTCAGCAGACTTTTCAGGGCAGAACATCCGTCATTATTGCCCACCGGCTGTCGACTGTCCGTCGGGCTGACCGGGTGATTGTCATGGACAAAGGGCAGATAAAGGAACAGGGAACCCACAAGCAGCTTATGCGTGCCCAGGGATTGTATGCAGATCTTGTTGTTATGGACAGGCTGGAGACGAAGAGACAGACAACAGCTGAGGGGTAGGGCGATGACTATTTTGTTGAAGTACATTCAAGTGGTAAGAGATGTCACCCTATGTTTTTTTTTGCGTTTGTATGCGCAGTTCAATGGTTGTAATCTCATCGACCGGGTTTTTTAATGTGTGGACAAATCCGGAGACTGTGCCGGCAAGTGCCTGTTGCACAAAACCTTTCATCGCAACTTTACGTCCGTTGATGAGCAGGAGAACTTCTTCGGCCTGATGGTTCTCTACCAGAAAACGTTTTTCGATAAACTGGGCAATTTCCCGGCTTTCGTTGAGACGAAAAATGTAGTCACCAGAGATATCACGATCTGTTGCAATGGCAATAACACCACTCACCTGATCACGCAGCAGTACCGTGTCACCTCTTGACACTTCGATCTTGCTGATCTTCCGCTCATCTTTAAACCCTTCCCCAATGACCAAATCAGCGTCGGCAAAAAAACGGTGGGCAAGAGTTGTCAGCTCCTTACCTGGATTTTTTGTAGTCATCACCATCTGATCCGGGGCGATAAGGGTGACAGCATCAGCACCAGCCTCACGGTAGCTGAAGGTGTCTGTGCCCGGGGTGTCAAGAACCAGGCCGGTTTCCTTGGTCGATTTGATCACGGCAACCGAGTAACCTTTATTCTTAAGATGGCGGACAACCTGGCTTGCGAGTGTGGTCTTACCACAGTCGTGCCAGCCTATGAATGTAATAATTGGGGGCATGTTTTCAAAAAACCAGCAGAGCTGGACCATAATTGCCAGCCACAAAAAACTATGAAAGTCGGTCACTGCGGCGTGGCACGCTCACAGGTGCTGCGACTTTCAGATAAACGTTTTTGTAGGCAACTGTTGCAACGCGGTCTAACTATTCGTTCCAGATAATCTCGTAACGTTTGATGTGTATATCCCGTACCGGAATAATTGTGAACTGTTTTTGCGTCATGTTTTCTAAAAATTCAATGTGGTGCGCCTCTTCCCTGAGTAGCATATCCGCGACTCTTGGGTGAACCTTGATGGTGACATTATGCCCTTTGATTTTAGGGGCATCACGGGTAATTTTTCGGAAAATCTCATAACTGAGGGTACGATTTGACTTGATGATACCGTCACCAGCACAATAAAAACAGGGTTCGCACATGACCTGGGCAAGGCTTTCACAGGATCTTTTGCGGGTCATCTGCACCAGGCCGAATTCGGAAAGTTTAAGGATGTTCACGCGGCTCTTATCCTTGCGGGTTGACTCCTGAAAGGCTCTGTACAGTTCCTCTCTATGTTGCTCATTGTCCATATCGATGAAGTCAATGATAATAATACCACCAATGTTTCGTAACCTGAGCTGGTAGGCAATCTCTCTGACCGCTTCCATATTGGTTTTGAAAATAGTTTCGCTTAAATCATGCCTGCCCACATAACGGCCTGTATTGACATCAACGACGGTCAGAGCCTCTGTGGTCTCAATGATGATATAACCGCCGGAGCGCAACCAGACTTTTTTATCCAGAGCCCGGTTAATGTCAACCTCAACCCCATACTCTTCAAGGATAGGGTTTTTCCCCTCATAATGAATTATCCTGTCCTTGAGATGTGGGGCAAAAGTCATGACAAAGGCAAGCAGCTTTTCATGCAGTTCTTTGGAATCAATGATCAGCTCGTTGACATCATCGGTAAACAGATCCCTGACCGACCTCAGCACCATGTCCAGGTCTTTATGGACAAGTGAGGGGACTGGCGATCGACCAGCCGTTGAGATGATTTCATCCCAGAGCAGCAACAAAAATTCCATGTCTGCTTCAAGCTCCGCACTGGAGATATTTTCGGCAACTGTGCGGACAATAAACCCTGTGCCCGGTGGTCTGAGTCGATTGATTTTTTCTTTGAGCTGTTCACGAACCTCTTCGTCCTGGATCTTGCGGGAGATGCCCACATGATCCGTGCGTGGCATAAAAACAAGGTTGCGACAGGGCAGGGTAATATGGCAGGTGAGCCGGGCACCCTTGGTGCCGATGGGCTCTTTGGCAATCTGGACAAGAATTTCCTGCCCTTCTTTGAGCAGCTTTTCAATGCTCTGGCTTGTGTGGTGTTGACTGTCTGCAGCAGGAGATTGTGTCTCAAGCACAAAAGGCGAACAGGGCTTCTCTGCATTGGCGGTACGTTTTTCCAGATCACTCTGCGATGTCTGCACATCATCAACATAGAGAAATCCTGTGCGTTCAAGGCCGATATCGACAAAAGCAGCCTGCATCCCGGGTAAAACTCTGACCACCCGTCCACAATAAATATTGCCGGTAAGTCCTTTTTCTGCCGGACGTTCGAGGTG
>RKSL01000292.1 GCA_008633435.1 Candidatus Desulfobulbus rimicarensis
CCCCTTCCATCTCTGTAACTTCAGAGATATTAACAATTTTTCGTGACACATCCAGCTGTCTGTTCTGTTGAATAATAATATTAATTGCCGATGCTATCTGCTCCTTAATTGCTCTGGAAGGCAATTCAAGACCGGCAAACATAACAAGAGTCTCCAGTCTCCTGATAGAATCCTTAATAGTGTTGGCATGTATGGTTGTCATGGAGCCATCATGTCCGGTATTCATTGCCTGTAGCATATCAACAGATTCAGCTCCACGACATTCGCCAACAATTATCCTGTCCGGTCGCATTCTCAGTGAGTTTCGTACAAGATCACGAATGGTGACTTCACCCTCGCCCTCAATGTTTGTCGGTCTGCTTTCCATGCGACAGACATGTTCCTGCTGCAGCTGTAATTCTGTGGCGTCTTCAATCGTAACGATACGTTCGTTAGCAGGAATAAAAGAACTCAAAACATTAAGTAATGTTGTTTTACCAGAACCTGTTCCGCCGCTGATGAGAATGTTCAACCGGGCTTCAACACAAAGCTTCAGCAGATCAGCCATCTGCTGGTTAAGCGAATCAAAATCAATAAGATCCTGAATGGAAAGTGGATCCTTGCTGAATTTACGCACGGTCAATAAGCAGCCGTCAGGAGAAAGAGGAGGGATAACGGCGTTTACACGACTACCGTCTTCCAGGCGGGCATCCACCATTGGCGACAACTCATCTATCCGCCTGCCTATTCGCATGACAATCCTGTCAATGGTAGAACGAAGATATTTATCCCCCAGAAACTTCTGGGAGGTAAGTTCTAATTTGCCTTTTTTTTCTACATAAATATGATCCGGACCATTACACATAATCTCAGTTATGGATTCATCCTGTAATAAATCCTCAAGAGGCCCAAGCCCGAGAGCCTCGTCCATAACCTCCTTACTGATAAGCATGCGTTCACCCCTGCCAACAGAGTCGGCGACCTCTTCATCAACCAGGCGATCAATAACAGCTTTGATTTTGTTTTTTATTTCCAGACTTGCCTGTTCGTCCTGTATCGCTTCCTCACCAAGAGATTTCAAATCGAGTTCATCAAAGAGTTTTTGATGGATAAGAATTTTTATTTCATCATGTTCACCCGAAGTACCGGTAATTATACGGGCATTTCCAGCTGTTACCGCAACTGCAACCTTATTGTTCGACACATCGAAATCAACGTATTCTTTTCCGGTCTTCTGTGGAGAACATAAATCCAGTGACCACAACTTCGCAGAAAGATCTGCAAAGGCCTTACTCACGACATGTTTGGGCTGCAGCAGTAAACCAGCTTTATTCAGGCGTAACGCAGACGAAAAAAAATCATCATCTCTTGGAATACTGTAAAAGATATCCCGTTGGATCTTTGCTTCAATTACTGAAAGAGAAAAATCATCTTTAGGTGAATACTTATTTAAAACAGGATAGATCATCTGCTGTGAAAACATCATCTGCTGAAGGATGGTAAATGCCTTGATTGAATTAAAGATATCAAGAAGTTGAGGATTAAGCAGGACAAAAATTCCATTTGCACGCTCAAGGCAAATCCTGTTTATCATTTCTGAGTAGCCACTGGATAAATCTATAATCACAAGCCCGTAGCTCCGTGAAACAACATCAATAAACGAGCCAACATTGGCGTGAGGAATTTCACGTTTTTCCTCGCCTGGCCCTTTAAGGTTGAGAACGGTTACCCCGGATGCTGAAGGTGGGATGGATGTAAGCAGACTTCTTGGTGTTATTGCATTAATATTTTGAATAAGATCTATAATGCCCCTGCCTGTTCCCAATCCGGCTGTAGAGCGACCGGCAACATACGGAGACATCCCGGACGCATGGGCGCTATCACCGCAGAATTCAACATTCATGTCAACCAGAGCAACAGATTCCCCGGTTTCCTGTCGAAGCGCCAAAGATAAATTGGCAGCAAAAACTGACTTTCCGGTTCCTCCCTTGCCACTGCTGACCACGAAAACCGGGCCGTGTTGTCCGTCCACTTATATCACCTCTACTCTAGCGTGACAAAGGTTCATAAGCATCAAAGCTCTCAGACACCTTCCGTTTCATCTCTATATTTGCATCTTTTGCCTGGCCAAGAATCTCAGGAGTTATAATGACAATCAGTTGAGATTCTTCGCGCTGAAAATCCGATGAGCTAAAAAGTTGGAACAACGCCCCGTCACCACCGCCAGGAGCTGCATCAAAGGCTTTACGGTCAACATTGTCAAGAAGCCCTGCCAGGGCAATTGAATTACCGGATTTGCAGTACTGTACCGTCTCAAGTTCCGAGAGGGTGAAGTTAAAATAACCGGCTCCTGCTCCGGCACTGCCACTGCCAACATTCGTCGGATAATTCACCCGAATTTTTATCTTCAGCGTTATATCGTTGCCCTGGGCAATAGGGAGAATCTCTAGCAGCATACCATATTTTTTAAACTGTATGGAAACAGCGCCATTACCTGTAACAACAGGAAACCCGACCTCACCTCCCGACTGAAAAGAGGCCTTTTCTCCTGAACGGACGCTGATAGTAGAAACCTTGAGCTGTCGTCCCGTGCTCCGATCCCTTGCATTGGCAAACTTCGGCAGCAGATTACTGAAAAAACCGGATATTTGTCCGACAGAAGAAATGCCCTCTGTCACAATGCCCTGCTCACGACTTCGATGTTTTTCACTCATGCCGGAAACCCCTGCCTGACCAAATGGTGTCCACTTGAACCCGTAGGCCTTCAGTGCATTCTTTTTGACCTCCAAAAAATGGGCATGGACTTGAATCATCTTATCCTTACGGGGTTCAACCTCTACCTGTTTTTCATTGATCAGATTAATGACGTTGTTGTGATATATCTGTGCATACTTCATAATGCGCTCTGCCGAGCCTTTACCATAAGCAAGTCCATAAAGCACCAGGGTCTGCCCTACAGTTTTTACCTTTATCTGACTGTTTGCACCAAGAAACGAATTAATCGTCACCACAAGTACCTTCAGGGCAGCGTCGCTGAGCCTTGCTGCGTTAATAACAT
>RKSL01000172.1 GCA_008633435.1 Candidatus Desulfobulbus rimicarensis
GAATGATCCTAATTGCAGGGACAGCCAAGACATACCAATCATTGGAAGAAGCAGTAACCGGGTAAAAATTCGCAACAGTGAACCTTTGGCAATCACATCAGCAACAGGTGGGGAAAAATGGTAATACTGTTTGATTAAAAACCGCCCAAAATAATTGCTCATCATGAAATTATCTCGGAAATCCCTGAGCAACTGTACACAGGGGTGAAAAACAGAACCAAACGCTGCGGTGGCTATAAAACATGAATCAGATGTTCTAAATCCTACATTATTTCCATAATAGGCTTTCCCCTCAACAATAGCATATGCTCTGGCGTAAAAAAACGTCCCTGGTTTCAAGTCATTGAGTTCGACTGTAAACCTCCCGGTACCTGCCCCTTCTTTAACCACATCTTTTTCTAGAAAATACTCTTTTTCAGCAGTAAAAAAATCATCGGAGCCGCTGGAATCATTCTCACCTGACGTATCAGCAGAGGTATCATCTGCAGCATACGCTGAAGAAACAAAAAAACCACCGATAGTGTTTAAAGAATTCAAAACTACCCCACCTGATAATATATTATCCTCAACAGTGAACGTTATCTCTTGGTCGGTTGCATTCGCTGCTCCAGTAGCATCCTGACACCTGACATAATAGGTATATGTCCCTGATTTAAGCCTCTCCAGCGTATGCGTATGTCTTGTTCTTCCAGTTGAAGCAAACTTCCCTTCCATGTCATCAAATGCAGTTCCTCCTGTTACTGACCACTTGCATGTCGCAGCCACATCCGTAGTCACTGTAAGAGTAACAGGGTTCAACTGGTTACCACTCGGTCCTAACCCTGAGAGTTTTGGAACCGACCCGGAATTATCATCTGTATTATCTTTCTTATTATCAGTATCAGATGCCGCTACACTGGCTAGTGTAGGATTGGGATGCGTGCTGAACACAATTCCCCGCTCAGTTACAGAGCCAATATCTGAATAGACTGTGACAGGAATAACTGCGGTTGTACGGGATACATCATACGGTTCACCAGTTACTATATAATTACTCCCTGTATCTAACGATCGAGGCTTATCACTTTTTCCTGCTTCGGCTTGATTGATTCTATAGCTATAACTGGAAATTCCGGCATGAGTAACATCACCTGAGGACAAGACCCCAACCGCAACTATACCAAAATGTTCTCTGACAGCCAGTGCTGTAGCAAAATCGCCCTGATCACTAAACGCTGTTGTAAGTATCTCGGCTTGCAAACCACCATTATTTCCACCCCCTAACTGGTCTGAATACGATCCCTGCACAAGCAGCTGAGAAATACGCAACCATGCCGGTGTGTCCTCCTGTTGCTTTGTCTCTTTTCGCACCAGCTCCCTGGGGCCAGTGTCCCCAGAATTTTCATAAGTTATCAAAAGAAATTCTTTTGCATCATTCTTTGTCGCAAACCCACTACCTGCAAAACCATTTTCGGTTTCAACCACATCGTAAAAAACATCGTCACCTTGCCCAACAGCAGTTATAAGCACACCATCATCATCAAATTCTTCAACAACTTTACCTGCTGGTGAAAACTGAAATAAAGCGGCATCACGGTTTCCATCCTCTCCAACAGAGCCTGCAACGAGAAGATTTCCATCCTTCAAAACAATCATCCCATATCCTTCACTCTGGATTTTTCCATTTGAAGGAACTGCTATACCACCATCACCAAAGCTCTCATCCAACTCACCATTCCCAGTAAAGCCGACCACCATCATGCCAATGCTGTCACGTTCAAAATAAGAACCGGAAACCACTATCCGTTGATCGTCCAGTACAGTAACACTTTCAGCCTGGACATCATCTCCGACCCCGGTAAAAGAAAAGCCTCCATCTGCAAATTCTGTATCAAGTGTACCGTCAGCAAGATATCTGGCCAAGACCAGCACCCTGCCCACTGTCCCACTGGCAGATCCGGTAACAATAATAGAACCGTCTTCCTGAAGAGCAACCCCTGTTATTTCATCATTTTCATTGCCCACAGGGGTGACAATCATCCCTTCCAGGCCAAAGTTTCTATCAAGAGATCCATCGCTCTCATAACGAACAAGGGCAAAATCTCGGTCTGTACCATTGTGACTGTAACCTGCAGCAATAATTTTACCATCATCCTGCATCGCTACAGCAAGGGCTTCGTCATCACCCGAACCAACTGCCGAAGTAACGGTTCCGTCATAATTGAAATCAGGATCAAGGGAGCCATCCTCCAGAAGACGAAAAACCATAAAATCGTTATCTGATGCATTGGACGCAGAACCCGCAACAACAATTTTACCATCAGGCTGAACCACTACAGCATTTGCACGTTCTCCGTAAACACCAAGCTCAACAGCCACACGACCGTCATTGCCAAATTTTTGATCAAGAACAACACCAGCCAACAGGTTTTGACCGCTAAAAAAGACCAGAATACAACATAAACAGCATATACGAATGAGCCGAGTAATCATCTTTGACCTCTCTGCAAATAAATTCATCAACAGCAAAAAATATAACTACAAAACATGATAACATTTACCAGATTAAATTACAAACCCCTTCAAGCGCCCTATGGAAACCGACTATTTGCCAAAATTACACACAGGATACTGGCATTGTTTACAGTTACGGCATAAGCCACCATGCCCCATGTCTGCAAATTCGGCACGGCCAATGGCTTCACCCGTTAATATGCGGGGAAGAATCAGATCAAGAATTGTAATTTTATGAAACATTCCACAGGCGGGTACACCCAGGACAGGAA
>RKSL01000028.1 GCA_008633435.1 Candidatus Desulfobulbus rimicarensis
CCTGAGTTATCCGGCATCCTGAGTGTTTCAGAGTCGTGTTCAAAAGATTATGTCTGTTTCCTGTAAATGAATTTACGATGATTTTAAAAAGACAAAGAAAAAATTACATCCAAATTACTCCATAGAGTTAAAGTTGTCTATGGATTCTCAAGTTTTCCTGTCTAGACACCTCTAGGAATCGGTGATAAAACGATTCTTTCTCATTTTTTGCATGGAGTATCTTGCAATGAGTGCTACAGCGTTGTATTCTGTACGATAATGTACTCGTAAATAGAAGCATTTGTCGTAACTGCACACAGGGGTTGTACCTGTGAGCAACCACATGTTACAACTTTGTCATTGATCACAGGTGCGTCAGATTTGTTCAAACACACTGTTCGCAGGTAGGCGCAGGCTCCGTGGCATGCCAATGATCACTTACCATTTGTCTGGTTTTTTGTATTGTACAGGTCGATACTTGTTTACATAAAAAAATGCTACCCGATACCTATGTCACCCCGACCAAAAAAACAAAGACGTTGTGAAGGAAAATTCTGCGGCAAGGCGTTTAAGCCAACAGGTGTTTCTCTGGTTACGCTAAAACAGATAACTCTTTTTCGTGATGAACTTGAGGCGTTGAAGCTTTGTGATCACGAAGGGTTGTTTCAGGAGCAGGCTGGAAAAAAAATGGGAGTATCCCGTGGAACTGTGCAACGAATTTTGACATCCGCACGGCAAAAAACTGCTGAAGCCTTGACCACAGGGGCAGCCCTTGTATTTGCAGATGATGAAGAGTAACGAAAAACATACTCTTGAAGAACCATTTTGAACGATTATATATCACCGATTTACAAGGGGAAATGTAAAAAGGCCTTACAAAACAGATTCGAGTACCTGGGATCACATCCCCAAGGATTAATCAGCGTGTATTTTCAGGGATTATTTTGAAAATACACGTTCTGCTTCAGAGACGGAGCATAAATATCTCTGTGCCTGAGAAGCAGAAAATCGTTGACAGTCTAGGAATTGAGATTATCTTGTCAACCGTTATATAGAGTAATCAGCGAAGTTCTTTATTTCTTTATTTCTTTATTTAATGGCAGCATAACTGCCCACAACACGAGGAGAAAATTATGTTTGAAGTAGTCGTGGACAAAGATACCTGTACAGGTTGTGAAGAGTGTGTGAACAACTGCCCGGCAGCTGTTCTTGAAATTGTAGATGGCAAGTCTGAGCCGGTTGAAATGGATGAATGTCTTGGTTGTGAGACCTGCGTAGAGGTTTGCCCTGAAGGAGCTATCACCGTCACCGAGGTATAAGTAGAGCTGAGTATTTACAACAGAAAAGGTTTTTTGTTGTAAGTAGAGTGTTGAAGCGGCTGTAAATTTTTACAGCCGCTTTTTTTGGTGGACTATTCCTGTGCATTTTGCACCTTTTTCGTCTTTTTTCTTCCTTTTTTTTCCATGACTTCTCACCCGCCTGCGCCATTAGATATTTACCGCATGCTGGAAAAGAGTAATTGCAGACGTTGTCAGTTGCCGTCCTGTCTCGCCTTTGCTGCGGCCGTTGTTGCTGGCAGTAAAAAACCAGGCGATTGCCCTGTACTTGACAGGCAGACAGCGTCGCAGCTTCAGCAGTCTTTGCAGCCCCGGGATGAACGTGCTCCTGAGCAGGCTGAATTTATTGATCATCTGGAAAGAAAAGTTGCAGCCATTGATCTTGCAGCAAAGGCACAGGTAATTGGTGGCACGTATCGGGATGGTGTACTTACGCTAAATTCTCTGGGCAAAGATTTTTGTGTAAACCGCCAGGGGCGTCTTACATCACAATGTCACATCATCCCCTGGGTCAAGGCTCCATTGCTCTCTTATATTACTCATCCAACTCATCAAAATATAACCGGTGAGTGGAGTCTGTTTAGAGAACTTAAAGGCGGTATGGAATGGCAGAATCTGTTCACTTCCCGTTGTGAAAACGTGTTAAAAGGTATTGCTGATGATCACCCTGATCTTTTTGTGGATTTGATTGATCTGTTTATGGGGCAGAAAACTCAGGCTGTAGGTGCAGATGTCAGCCTGGTACTGCATCCGTTACCTCATTTCCCCCTGCTCATCAGTTATCAGCTGGCTGATAATGATCTTGAGTCGGGGTTGACCTTGTATTTTGATCGATGTTGTGGTGAAAATCTCCATATCAAATCCATCTATACTCTCTGTGCTGGTTTGGTGAAAATGTTTGCAAAAATAGCCCAACTTCACAGTACATAACTATTTTTTGGTATAGGCAATCCCCTGTTTGACAGAAGGCCGCTTCTCCTCTATATTGATGCGTCTGCTTGCCGGACATTTTTTATTTTTTATTTTTTATTTTTTCATTTATATTTTTAGTCTCTTCACGTGGATAGCATTATGACCAAGACAGTGCTGGTGACTGGTGGCTGCGGTTTTATAGGGGTAAATTTTGTGCGCCTTTTATTGGAAACCCGGGAAGACTGGCAGGTGGTAAACCTTGATAAACTTACCTATGCCGGTAATCTGCAAAGCCTTGAAGATGTGCAGGATGATCCTCGCTACAGGTTTATCTGTGGTGACATCTGCGACAAAAACTGTGTTGATGATATTTTCACCAAATATCATATTGATACTGTGGTTCATTTTGCAGCTGAGTCCCATGTGGATCGCTCCATCACCGGGCCGGATGAGTTTATTCAAACTAATATTGTCGGCACATTTACCCTGCTTGAAGCCGCTAGAAATCATTGGCTGGAAAAGGGGATGGATGCTGATACGTGTCGTTTTCTCCATGTGAGCACTGATGAAGTGTATGGGTCACTTGGTGATACCGGTTATTTTACCGAACAGACCAGCTACGACCCGCGTTCTCCCTACTCAGCTTCAAAATCATCTTCAGATCATCTGGTGCGTGCCTATTTTCACACCTATGGTCTTCCTGTGCTCATTACCAACTGTTCAAATAATTACGGGCCGTATCAGTTTCCGGAAAAACTCATTCCCCTGGTGTTGAACAATGCGCTTAAGGGCAGGGAACTTCCAGTGTATGGAGATGGGGGTAACGTGCGTGACTGGCTGTATGTGCGCGACCATTGCGAGGCCATTGTCCGGGTGGTTGAGAAGGGGCAAGTGGGGCAGTCTTATAATATTGGCGGCCATAACGAAAAAAAGAATCTTGAAGTGGTTGAATTGCTCTGCGACATGCTGGATAAAAAAGTCGGTCTGATGGAATCCGGCAAGTCAAGACGTTCATTGATCACTTTTGTCAAGGATCGACTTGGCCATGATCGGCGCTATGCCATTGATGCCGGCAAAATTGACGAAGAGTTGGGCTGGACCCCGGCATTTACCTTTGAAACAGGTATGGAAAAAACTGTGGACTGGTATCTGCACAACCGTTCCTGGATGGAGTCAGTTATGGATGGATCATATCGTAAATATTATGAAGATATGTATGGAAGCTAACTTCTCTAGTGACCTCATCTGGTTGTGATTGTGTCGTGTTGTGGTGACCGACGTTCCATCCCGCGATAGCCCGGCTATTTGTTGTGGCTGGCGATTATGGTTCAGCCATGCTGGTTTATCAATACATTGTTAACTTATTTTTAAAAAGATGAAAATAGAAGCCACTGCAATTTCTGATGTGTTGCTCATAGAACCCAGAGTCTTTGGTGATGAGCGCGGATTTTTCTTTGAAAGTTTTAATCAAAGACAATGGCAGGAGGCCACCGGGATTACCCGTGGGTTTGTCCAGCATAACCATTCCAGATCAACCCGAAATGTGCTGAGGGGGCTGCATTACCAGATTCAACACCCCCAGGGCAAACTGGTGCGGGTGGTGCAGGGAGAAGTGTTTGATGTGGCTGTGGATATTCGGCAAAGCTCAGCCACATTCGGTCAGTGGGTCGGCGCGCACCTGAGTGCTGACAATAAAAAACAGTTCTGGATTCCGGAAGGATTTGCCCATGGTTTTGTTGTCTTGTCTGAGGTGGCAGAATTTCTCTACCTGACCACGGATTATTATGCCCCGGAGCATGAACGCTCAATAATCTGGAATGATCCTGATCTGGCAATTACATGGCCTTTCAAGGGTGAGCCAAATCTGTCAGCCAAAGACAGTGAAGCAGCCCCCTTTAAAGAGGCTGATCTATTTCCCTGATTACCATTCGACTCGCAGGGTATTATCCAGGGCATTGACCCGAACAATATGCACTTTAACCGTGTCTCCCGGCTCAACAGGAAATGAGGGGTTTGGGGGCAGGTCAATATCAAAGAGACAGTCAAGCAGAATCAGGTTGATCCGTTTGGGTCCGTGACTGACCACAAGTGCGCTGACCATCTGGTCGACTTTTGCTTCAAGATATCGCAGTATCCAGTAACGGTGACGCTGCTGGCGTACAGTATTTGCCCGTCCCAGCTTCTGTTGAATAGTTCCTGCAAAATTCTTACATTCATCTGCAGAAAAGAAAATCCCCTTGCCCCGTATCATGTGGGAAATCTGCATCTGAACCGCCAGGTCGAGAAAGCGGCGAATGGGTGAGGTCACTGTGGTATAGCTGTTGAGGCCAAGGCCTGAATGGGGTTTGGGATGGACAGTGAGCTCTCCTCTTGATAAAAAGCGGCGTTGGCAGGCAATGTCCTGTAAGCTGTTGTTAACCCCTGATATCAGCCGTTTACGCGGAGGTGGCTGTGAGCGGAACAGCCCGGGAGCTTCCTGGGCTGTGAGGTAATCTGCTGCAACACCATTTGCCAGGATCATACATTCAGATATCAGGTTTCTGGAAGGGCTGTCCTGTGAGCTGAGGTGTATGGTCACCTCGCCCTGACCATTGACATAAATATTCACATCCGGGAAATTAAGCAGCAATGCACCCCGGTCAACCCGCTGCTGACGCAGTTTCTGGCGCAGAATGTTTAACAGCTGTAGATCGCTGTCTTTATCCATTATCTGGTCGACTTCGGAGTAGCTCAGTCGCCTTTTTACCTCAATCACACTGGCCACAATTTGTGAACGAAGAATTTCTCCGTCTGGAGAAAGGGTGACCAGAAAGCTGATAGCCGGTCGGATTTTCCCTTTGATAAGACTGAAGACCCCCTGGGAGAGCTCACTCGGCATCATGGGGATCTGTCCTTCAGGGAAATAGAGCGAAGTTGCTCGTTCCATAGACTCGGCAAAGAGATGGTCTTTGGATGATATGAAATAGCTGACATCCGAGATATGTATCCCAACCCGGATATCGCCATTGTCAAGGCGTTCCACATGAAGCGCATCGTCGTAATCCCGAGTTGCTGAGCCGTCAATGGTAAAAATATCAAGCTTACGGAAATCTTTTCGTTTGGGGTCTGTCAGTAATTGTTCGGCTGTTGGCTCTTTAATGGCAAGGGCTTCGGCCATTAACTCTTGGGAAAAAGCATTGGGTTGGTCAGCCTTGAGCAAGGGGATATTTTCATCCTGTTGCCATTTTCCGGCTTTAACAAGCAGGTGAAAACTGTCATGGGGACGATTGAGCCCAGCCTTTTTCAGTAACTGACGCACTAAATCTGCCTCTTTTGCCTCGCTGCCAAAGAGATAATAGTCGGCAAGCCATGAAAGGACTTTATCCTGTTCTGGCCACTCTCCAGGTGCTATTGCCTCGCCTTTGGCAAGTTCCTGCAAATATCTGGCTCCGGTATTGAGTAGTTCCTCTTTTTCTTTTTCTTTTTCCCGCTGGTGTCTGAGTTGTTCAACCTGCTCAGGAGTGTGAACCGTGACCTGATTGTTCTTATATTTAAAGAAAAAACGGTCTGCAAAAACAGCTCGGAGAAAAGCTGCCGACTGGTCATCGCTGAGGTCTGAGCCAAAATAGAGCTCAGCAAGGAAATCCGGTGGAAAAGCTGATTGGTCTTCTTCGCTGGCAAGATCCCAAATATCCTGAAGGGGGATCTCGTCAGTGAGCGCTGTTCGTTTGCCGGCAATGGTCTGCAGCAGCTCAATCCGTTGTTCACGGCTCCCGGAAAGCGGATATGTATTTCTTGAGGTCGTGATGACGCGAGCTGCGGGCAGGTTAAGCTCCCGGCCATTCTGGCTGAAAATGCGCAGTCTATTTCCTGTGTCCTGGAGAACCAGGGCGCAAAGAAAACGGCCGCTGTCTAAGTATTCAATTATGGTTCCGGAAGTGGTCATTAAGTACAGGCTACCTTGAAGCTTTAAAGTGTCAAAAGAGTATTGTAGTCAGCGACTATACCCGCTTCGTGATAAAGGTACAAAGGTTTTGCAAGACAAAACAGCTGCACCTGCCTGGTTGCATGACTGAAAAATCATGGTAAACTGTGCATGGATACCCATGTTCACCCCCATTATTAAAAATTCCACAGGAAATTCTATGGCAAAGTCTTCGTATCGTAGCGGTGTTGTTGCCGTTGTCGGGCCACCAAATGCAGGTAAGTCAACGTTGCTGAACAGATATCTGGAGCAAAAAATTGCCATTGTTACTCCTTTGCCTCAGACAACGCGAAACAGAATTCTTGGAATTATCTCCGGCTCTGATTACCAGATGATAATGCTGGATACCCCGGGGCTGCATAAGGCAAGAGAACTGCTGAATAAAGAAATGGTTCGTATTGCCCTTGAAACGCTAACGGAAGCAGACATTGTTCTTTTTCTTGCAGATGCATCAGCCCTTGCCGGTAAAAAACTGGAAAAACATCGTAGCGAATACAGTGGATATCTTGCCAGGATTCAAAGCCCTGCAATTTTAGTGCTGAACAAAATAGATCTACTGGCAAGCGAACAGTTGCTGCCAATCATTGACTGGTACAGTTCACTGCATCCATTCACAGCTGTTGTGCCTGTGTCCGCGCTTAAAGGGCAGGGAACAGATATTTTGCTCAAAGAACTGGTCAGCCGTCTTCCAAAGGGGCCGCAGTATTATCCAGACGATATACCCACAGACGCGACAGAACGGTTTATTGTGGCCGAACTGATCAGAGAAAAAATATTTTTACGCACCCATCAGGAAGTCCCTTATTCTACCGCTGTTCTCATAGACTCGTTTAAAGAAAATTCTGCAAATACAAAAGTGGTTATCCATGCGACCATCCTTGTCGAAAGGGGAACGCAAAAGGGTATAATTATTGGCAGACAGGGGGCCATGCTTGGCGCAATTCGCAAGTCAGCAACAAAAGATATCGAAAAGTTATTGGGTTGTCAGGTTGTGTTAAGGCTATGGGTCAAGGTCAAAAAGAAATGGACCAGCAATGAGCAGGTTTTAAAGGAGCTGGGAATATAACCCTGCCAATTGACGACGGGTTCACTGATGGAAGCGTGGGGACTACTACGCATAGGAATCAGCAACAAGCACCCTTAAGCTTTTGAGTATTTTTTAGCCCTGCTGTTGGTAAATCCTTCCAGAGAGAAAATGAGTAATGCCAGCCAGATAAGAGAGAATCCCAGGAGCTTTGCAGCAGGCATAGGCTCTTTAAAAATTATAAAGCCAATAAAAAACTGGATGGTGGGGGCCAGATACTGGAGCAGGCCAAGCAGGGTCATGGAAATTCGCTGGGCACCAAAAACATAGCAGAGCAAGGGGACTGAGGTAACTATTCCTGTGCCGACAAGCAGAGATGTTGTTGCAGCTCCATGGGCAAGAAAGCCTGACTGACCCAGCCATGCCTGGTATCCCAGGACTGCTCCGGCCGGGATTGCCAGCAGGGCAAATTCACAGAATAGCCCTTCAAGAGATGCCAGTTCTGCTGTTTTTCGCAGTAGACTGTACAGCCCGAAGGTTACGGCAAGGGTCATGCCTATCCAGGGGAATTTGCCAAAGGAAAAAGTGAGATAAAGGACACCGCCCAGGGCAACCGCCAAGGCTCCCCATTGACCAACTCGCAGTTTTTCCTGTAAAAAGACCACCCCCAGCAACACGACGATCAGCGGGTTTATAAAATAGCCAAGGCTGGATTCCACAATGTTGCCATTATTAATTGCCCAGATATAGACCAGCCAGTTTACGGCCAGTAACCCAGAAGTTGCCAGAGTTGTAAGGACAAGCCGTGGCTTGAAAAATGTCTGCAGCAAATGCCGCATACGTCCCTGGGTAATCAGTAAAAAAAAGGTCAAAACCAGTGACCAGATCATTCTGTGGCAAATAATTTCCCAGGAGGGAATTACCTGTAATGCTTTCCAGTATAAGGGTAAAACTCCCCACATGAAATAGGCAAACAAGGCTGCAGTAAGCCCTACAGTACTTGTGGTTTTGGGTTGTTGCATTGTGAGAAGTTTGGTGCTAAAAAATGATTCCCCTGTCAACGATATGAACGCCCCTGTTGTTTCAGCTTCTGAGGTACTGTCTGGTAGGGGATGTTGCGTTGTGGCAGGACAAATTGACCAGCTATGCCTGGCAGGTAAAAAATCGCTTATAACCGGGGACGCCTGATATTTCGTCTGGTTTGTTTTTTT
>RKSL01000029.1 GCA_008633435.1 Candidatus Desulfobulbus rimicarensis
AAAAACCAAACAATTTAAGCTAGATACCACCCCCACCCTTTTTTGCATTTTTACTTAAATTTACTCAACTGGTTCAGAGCCATTGCGACATGATTAACTTTGGACTACGATATTTTTAATGGCTAAATTCACAATGATCTTTCAATTCTTCTCCCAGTGCATATTCGCATGAAAATGAACACCCATACGCATCGAACGTGAACACCTGATTTTCTCTACCCGCCGAAAACTCATTTTTAACTTAAGTGTTCACGTTCGTCCAGAATTATCTGTTTTTTTCGCATAGATTCTCCTTTTAATTTGATTCTGTGGGAGTTGTGCATCAGTCGATCTAAAATCGCATCGGCCAGTGTGTTATCACCAATGGATTTATACCATTGATCTGTCGGTAACTGACTGGCAACTAGGGTCGATGTGTTGCCATGTCGGTCATCCATAATTTCCATTAGGTCATTTCTGTGTGCTGCGGTTAAGGGTTCAAGCCCCCAGTCATCCAGTATCAATAAGTCAATTTTATTCAATGCCTTGAGTATTTTTCCATAACTTCCATCAGCTTTGGACTGGCTGAGTTCCAGCATGAGCCTTGAAATGCGGTAATATTTGACTCGGTAGCCTTTCATGCAGGCGGTATGCCCCAGTGCACAGGCGATCCAGGTCTTGCCGCATCCACACGGTCCTGAGATGAGCAGGTTTTGTCCTTTGTCCAGCCAGTGGCATTGAAGCAATGATGCCATCACCGATTGTTTTAGACCTCGCGGGTGTTCATAGTCTATTTCCTGTGCATGGGCGTTTAATTTGAATCTGGCCGCTTTTATCAAGCGTTGCTGTAGCCGTTGTTCACGGATCAATGATTCATGCTCTGCCAATAGATTCAAACGCTCGATGAAACAGAGGTCTTCATAGGTGCTAGGGTGTTCTGACTGGGTTGCCAGTGCTTCTGCCATACCACCGAGCTTCAGTTGTTTTAGTTGTGTTAGGGTTTGTTCTATCATTTTCTTTCCTTTCCTTTTTTTAGGTTACTTGCTTGTTTGTTTGTTTATTTGTTGCTTTTTTCTCGTGTTATCTCATTAGTGGAAGCTTTCCGGTCCCCTGATATTCTCATGGGTTTGGGGCAACAAAGCGGATTCTTCCGGTAACTCCAGAGGTAGCTGATCCTGATTGCTGATGAGTATTTCTTTGATATGTTTGAGACGGTAAAGCTGGTGTTTGTTGGCAATGCCACAGGCTTTGTTGATACGGTCTGCAGGATAACTGCGGGTCATGTTGAGCAGCCCTAGGCAGACTCTGTAGGCTTGTTCGGGATGTTGTTTTTGCTGTAGCAATGTCTTGACCCATTGCAGGACTTCATCACCGATGTCTTTTGCCCAGTTCATGAGTCTACCCGGCGACCATTTCAGGTGTTTTTCATGTTTTTCAGGCATGTGTAATGGTTCTGTGGTCATGCCTGGACGGTGTTTCCTGACATGGCTTGCCACGGGCTTTTGGTGGAAATAGAGTGTAATCGTATTGACGGTGGCATGAAGCTCGATCCTTTCNNNNTCTTCGAGCAATGAGGCGATACAGAGATTAAGCTCTGCTAGCGTAAAGAAAGTGTGGTGGCGCAAACGTGCCAGTATCCAGCGTTCAATGATTTGCACACCAACTTCAGCCTTAGCCTTGTCCTGTGGCTTTATTGGCCTGGCAGGGATAATTGTGGTTTTATAATGGGAGGCTAATTGCTGATAGGCAGGATTGAGGTCGGGATCATAGCGGCAGGCTTTGGTGACACCACTTTTCAGGTTATCGGGCACAATGATTTCAGGCACGCCACCGATAAACTCAAAGGCTCTGGCGTGGCTGCCCAACCAGTCAGGCAGCTTCTGGCTCCAAGTGGCTTCGGCAAACGTGTAGTTGGAAGCTCCCAGCACAGCGACAAAAATTTGCGTAAAACGCGCTTCACCCGTGTCTGGGTTGATGATGGGCATGGTCTGCCCAGCATAATCCACAAACAGTTTTTCCCCGGCGCGATGGATCTGACGCATGGAGCGTTTTTGTTTGCGACACCAACTGGCATAAAGCCTGCAATACTGGGAGTAACTGTAGCAACGTTCAGGGTATTGCTGTGCATACTCTTCCCAGAGCAGGTATTTGGTGACACCTTTACGATGAAGCTCTCTGTGAATATCGCTGAAGTCAGGCAGTTGTTGTTCCAAAGGCTTGCTGTCAGTGGAAGAAGGATAAAACAGTTGCGCCAGTTGCTGGTCGTCCAGCGGTTCTACGCTTTCCCAATTCAATTCAAGTTCAGTCGCTTTGCGGCAAACTTTTTGTATGACTCCGAGGCTCAGTTTCAGGCTGTTCTTTATCTGTCTGAGACTAAGCTGGGCATCCAGTCTTAATCGTAATATTTCTCGTAATGATCGCATGGGTAATCTCTTGTTTGGCATAACCGCCTCCTTTGAAAAAAGGGCGAGGTTAGCAGTGAAAAAACCGGAGAGTAGAGAAATTCGCATAACGTGAACACCCATACGCATGGAGACACAAAAGTGTTCACGTTCGATGCGTATGGGTGTTCACGTTTAATGCGTACAGGTGTTCACGTTGCGTGCGTGTGGGTGTTCATTTTGGATGCGAATATGCATCCGCTTTTCCAGAGAGTTTCAATCCTCCTGCACTCAGGATAATGTGAATATGGACATGG
>RKSL01000030.1 GCA_008633435.1 Candidatus Desulfobulbus rimicarensis
GACAACTCCACCCACAGGACTTTAACCTGCTAGAATAACAGCTGATTACGGCATACGGACTGAATAATTTTCGCAAACAGACGCGAAAAAAATTCAGTCCCCTCATGTTGTGGAAAAATTTAATCTGTCTCCCGATAGAATCGGGCATATAAGCAATTTTCTAACCGGACACTACTGTGTTCCAGTACGAGAAAGGAGTATGGCCTTTTGGGGGTAATCCTAAGCTGTACACAGTTGCGGCAATCGCCGCAATACGTCATTAACAGGTATCAATGTTATCCCGTCAATATACATCGTTATCTCCCCACCATAAAACATATACAAGGAGGCCATGGGGTATCTTTCCCAGAGAATTTTATCGAACAAACAGTACTCTGGGCAGCCGTACCTGTCTCTGGCTGCCGTCTTCCAGGGTAATGGGTATTTTCTCCTGCTGTTCTTCGTCAACCAGGCCTTCCCGGCAACCGATATTGACATAGGCGACCAACTCGGCCAGGCCGCGTTCCAAAGGGTGGCGGCTGAGTATTTCGGGCAGACTGATCTGGCTGCGGGTTTGGAGCAGCCGTTGAATCCGAGTGCGGAGGCGCTGTTCATCAACATAGATTTGTTCGTAGAGCAGGTCGGCTGCGCTGTCGGAGCTGCCGTCTTCCACGGTAGTCTCTTCAAGCAGGACCACCCGGGACGGCGTGAACAGGTTGCGGCTCATGGGCAGATTCAGGGTCGGTTTGACCTGGCTGACCGAGGTAAAACTCCGGCCCGTGGGCGGCTCGTTCTTGACGGCAACGGCCTTTTTTTCAACCTCCTTGATCAGTTCCATAATGCGTCGGTTTTCCAGCCAGGCCTGGTCGTCCAGAAAGCGGCGCAGCTGTTCCACCAGCTGGTTGGCGGTCTTATAGACCTGTTCGCCTGATTCCAGCAGGGAATAGCGGATTTTTTCAAGAAAAGGATCAGGGTGGAGTTCCCGTATTTCCTCCAGCCGGTAAATGGCTTCAAGCATTTTCTGCAGCTCGCTCTGGCGGGCCGGGGTCATGAGCAGTTCCCAGAATCCCTGGAAGCTGCGGCCCTGGTCAGAGTCGCGGATAACGTCCTGATCCTGGAATATTTCGTCTAACAAGTCCCCTTTGGGTTTGTCGCTGGTGGCAATCAGCTCTCTGGTTTCCCTGTCCAGGGTTCGGAAGTTGTATTCCACCTGTCTGAAATCGGCCAGCAGCCGACGGGCCATGTCTTCGGCCTGGAAAAACTGTTCCCGAACCCGGGTGGAATCTGCCGGAGCAACGCCGCGATCCCTGACCTCGGCAATTTTTTGCTCGATTTCCTGTTTTTGTCGTTCAAGTTCCTGGATAACGGTATCCGGATTCTGTTCTGTGGTCTGGATGATCTCCCGTAGCAGTTCAATAATTATGCGCAGCCGCGATTCGGTGCCGACAAAGCGCTTTTCCTCCAGCCCCTGTATCCAGTCGATGGCGCGTGCGGTTGCCGGGGTAAGATCATATTCCGGCTCATCGCCCCGATCCGGATAATACTTGCGCAGGATTCCCCGGGTCGGGTCAGCCCAGGCCTCCAGGTACTGCGCACCGCTGCGGGGATAGATGTCATCACCAAAACTGCGGCGCAGACCGAACAGGTAATCATCAAGCAGCGATTCCAGCTCATCCTGTCTGATTCCCCGCTGGTTGGGTCGTACAAACACCTGGTAGAGGAAGCCCAGGATCAGCGGCGCAGTGTCGGCGGCCAGCAGGCGCAGGGTGGGATGGGTCCGTTTGAGTTCAAAAAGGTAATCGTGTTCCATGGAATTATCGTATTTTGTCTGCAATTCAGCCGTAACGATGTCAGGAATACCATTGCTCTTTATCCTGGGAATTGGGGTATTCAATTGATCGAATGTGGCGTGTAGTTACGCGTTTTTCATCCGGTGGTGTTCTTGTTCTTGTCCGCTGGTTGAGCTTTGTGGAGAATAAGGGCTTCTTGTTCCCCTTAAAAATGGAAAAGCCCGGCCAGTTCCCTGTGGCTGAGTGTTTTTAAGATGGAACCGTCATCTTCGATAAGCAGTTCGGCTGCAAGGGCACGTTTTTTTTCAATCAGGTGATGGATTTTTTCCTCAAGAGTGCCGACAGTCACAAGTTTATAGACCTGCACAGGATGGCGCTGACCCATGCGGTGAACTCGGGCCGTGGCCTGTTCTTCCTTGGCCGGGTTCCACCAGCGGTCGTAGTGGATAACCACCTGGGCGCCGGTCAGGTCGATGCCGGTACCGCCGGCAAGTAGACTGGCGCAGCAGATGCGACAAGATTTGTCGGTATTGAACCGTTGGATTCTTTTGCTGCGCTGTTGTGCTGCCACGCTGCCGCGCAGTTGAATATACTCTGTTTTCTCTGCCGTCAGCCAGGCCTCGATGATGTCCAGCATGGAGGTAAACTGGCTGAACACAACGACTTTTAAATCAGTTTCCATACATTGCCGGATTAAACGGGTAAACTCATCCCATTTGCCGCTTGAATATCGCTGCCAGTCTATACTGCTATCAAGTAGAGAGAGGTGGTCGCAAATCTGCTTGAGCCGGATAATAGTGGTCAACACATGGGAAAAATCATCAAGCACTTCTCCCTGGTCGAGTTGATCCACCATGCCTTTCACCTGTGCAACAGTCTGGCGATAGGCAGCAACCTGATCTGGGCTGAGCTTACACAGTCTGATATCTTCACTGCAGGAGGGGAGGTCTTTGAGTACCTGTTGGCGGGTTCTGCGCAGGATGAATGGAGCAACGATTTTCTGGAGTTTTCTCCGTTGTTTGGGCGTATCTGCACGGGTAAACAGCTGACGAAACCTGGAAACGGCAAAAAGTCCGGGCAGACAGAGTGAGAGCAGGGTTGCCAGCTCCCCGATTGAATTTTCAACCGGAGTGCCGGTCAGGCCTATGACAGAAGCTGACTGCAACCCTGAAGCAGCAGCAAAAACTGCGGTTTTTTTGTTTTTCAGGTAGTGCATTTCATCAAAAATGATCAGCTCGAATGTACAGGAGGCAAAGATGTTGGCATCCCGGTTGAGAATGCCATAGGTGGTGACCAGAATATTGCTTTCAAGGGCCTTGTTAATATCCCGTCCTGATCCATGGTAGACACTCATGTTGAGGTCACTGAAAAACTTCTGTTGCTTTTCCGGCCAGTGATAGAGAACGGCTGCCGGGCAGACAATGAGAAATTTTCTGTTTTCTCCGACAAGCAGAGCAAGCAGTGCCAGGGTTTGATGGGTTTTTCCCAGCCCCATATCATCGGCCAGTATCCCACCCAGGCGATAACTGTGCAGCTGGTGGAGCCAGGCGGTTCCATGGCGTTGGTAGCCACGTAAATGGGACGGCATGTCAGACAGGGATAGTGCTGGGGATGAAGATTGCTGGAGAAACGCGGCTAACGATGCCTTTTTTGTCCGGCTGTTATGGCGCACTTGACCAATCTGTGCGGACAAGGCGATAAACTCGCCACGCCGTAATTTTATATGGCCGGTTTCAGGGTCAATACGCTCATCGCCCAGAGAGTGAAACCAGTCAAGAGGCGAGCCGGCAAGACGCAACCAGGTGGTTCCCGGTAGCATGTCTTTGCCCTGATGACTTGCCGTGAGCAGATCGGTGAGTTGAATTTTTCGGTTGCCAAGGTCATACCATCCTGCAAGGTAGCACCAGTCTTCCTTTTCTGTATACTGGTCAATGACCATCATGTCGGGCATGTCAACAATTTTAAGCGCTGTAATTTCCGGGGCAACCTGGTGGCGACCACACTTGAGCGCATCCATATTATTTTTGATAAAATCCGAAATATCAGCACTCTCCACTGTAAAACCGGTGTGATCATCATGGTTATTTTGTCCGGGAATCGCAAACAGCTGGAGCTGACCCTGCTTGTTTTTCTTGCACAACCGTTCTTCCCGGGGAACAGGTTTAAGGGTAAACAGTATGTTATCTGTCTGGTAGCGGGTGCCGTACTGTTTGTCTGCCAGTTCAGCCAGAGTATATTCTGTGCCATCGGTAAGGCGACAGCAGTGGGTGACAACGATTTCTGCGTCGTTACTGAAAAAGACTTTGGAAAACTGGCTGGCCTGTTCCCGGGCAAGTGAAATTTCCAGCATGGACAGCTTGTCTAACAAGATCCAGGTATATTCTCTGGGAAGTTCGAGGCGCAGTATTGGGTTGTTTCCGGGGGTGGTGAGCATGTATGAACCGCTGTTCCTGTTGGTTATCTGGAGATCATCGGGCGACAGGTGCAGGAACAGTAAATGGGCAATATACATCCAGAGGGAGTTGTCAAGATGCTGCTGCTTGCTGGTTGATCCATGTGCATTGAGAAGACGTTCATTTGGAGTTGCCGCCAGTTCGGCAAGTTTTTTCTGGAGTTGACGCATGGCTGCTGATAGAGAAGGGGCTGCTGCTAACGGTTTGTCTTCGGGATGGTTAATGGTAAACAGGCAGACAAGTTCCAGAGCGGCTTTTCTTGAAAGCTGCAGCTGCAAGTCAAGCCCGGTATCGTCGGTGACGCGCAAAAGATAATTTTCTACGCCGGGTTCCAGCCGCACGTTGCTGCTGCTCATGGATGCCCGGTCGTGCAGATAACCAGCTATAACAATCCAGGGCGAGTCAGCAAAACTATCGGCCAGGGGGACAAGCGTATCCTTGTCAATTCGTTGTAAACAGAGTAGAGCCAGTGCCGCAGTATGCCTGCAGCGACACTGGCCCCGTCTGTCCACGCACTGGCTGCAGGTTCCATCACGGAACACAAAGTTTCTCATCCCTTTTCCGGGTGCCATCTGGATTGTTGCCTGGATATCGTCACAGGCAATCAGCCCGGCATAACGCCGTTGTACGGAAAAAAAGCTGATCTCTTCGTTGTTGAGAATCTGTAGACCTTCCTGGAGAAGATTGGTTGAAAACCAAGGCTTCAACGCGGTGGTACGAGCCACAGAGAGTTGGGTAGCATTATGCAGAGAAGTTGTTGTTGAAGAGGGCAGCTCAGGCATGGCAGCGGGTGGGGTGTCATGGTACTTGAGGGCGTATGTATCCAGAAATCATTGTTTCAACAGTGGTTAGTGTACCATTTTTTCTGTATATCTCAATACACTTTGGCAGAAACCGGCCAATGCTTTTTTTTCGTACGCTGTTTGTAACCGTTCATCAGCACCCTGCTTCGTCCGATCAGGTCTCCTCGTATCGGTGGTGACACCGCTTCGCTGTTATAGCTCGTCGTCCTGCTTGAACGAATCAGGGGCATTGGTAAACGGTTACAGATTGGTGGAATATCAAGGCTACAGCGCCCTTGGTGACAGGTTACCGCTGTTTCGTATCATGCTGAGGGGGTTGTAAACTCCTGCCTTGGGTAGCTTCCGGCAGGAGAGAACTCCCCCTTTTTGTCAGCGTAACAGGTAGAGCCGGAAAGGGGGATAGGGATGACGAAGAGCGTTATTGTGTAGGCAGTTTTGGCTCTGTTTCGACAGGTTCGTCCGGGGGATTTTGAGGGGTTTGCGCGGTGCCTCTGGTAACCAGTTTATCCCGGGTGGCCTCCAGCAGTTGAGTTATACGCCAGTGTTGAACCTTGAACAGCAGGTCATGGTTTGATGTCTTCAGCACATGGTTGTCTTTACTTTCCTTATTGCCAAAGATCCAGTTGATGCTCTCGCCGTTTTCGAGGGTAATTGTGCACGTGAGAAGAGGATCGTCCAGTGTAAACTCCGGTTTTTCCTCATTGCCTGCAACGTCATCTATCTGCAGGTCGCAGATCAGGTTGACCAGCTCGTTCATTTTTTTGGTGTTGACCTGTTCATCCTCGGTGAGATCTGCAGGGGCAAAAGTATTGTTATCACGTGTAATGGCCAGTGAACCAATGGTTATGGATTTGATTTTTTCCCTGTCCAATTTAAGTAAATGGGTGTCAAGCCAGTCTTTGTTTTTGTCTCCGGCATCATATACGGCAAAATCTGCTGTCATGATCTCGTTGCTGTCGGGCAGACGAACATGAACCTGGCGAAATGATGGCGAGGTACCGATATACAGTTGAGCAACTGGCTGACTGTTGCTTTTCAGGATGATATACCGTTCAAATTTGTCTGCAGCCACCTTGAACCGTTTTGCAGCCTCGGGCGTGGTGGCCACCGGCCAGCTGGTTTGCATTTTTTGCAGTTTGGAGAGCAGGGTCTGGACAGCCTCCTGGCTGGCTGCCACGGAAAACGTATCCTGGATATGCCAGCTTCCCTGCATTTTTTTCAGGTGAACCCGTGCATTGTCTGTTCCATGGATGATGATTTCATCCACAGAAGCCGAATCAAAATTCAGCAGAGAAGCTCGGCTGAAATCGGCAGTATCCCGGCTGGTCAATCCAAGCCCGATCAGCACTCCCTGGCCAACGAGCAGTAGAGATAGCAGAAGTATATATTTTTTCATGCCTGCGCCCTCCCGGTGTTAAGGAGTTTTTGATAGTGGTTACGTCGTCTTTTGCCAAGCAGACGATCAAACAGCCAGATCAGAGCCAGCCCGACAAGGGCAAAGCCGTAGTTGAGGTATTCCCAGAAAAGACGGTTTTTCGTTGACATGGGAAGCAATGTCCGGGCAAACTGACTTCGCCCACGGATGGCCAGCAATTCACGGTCTTCCAGTGACCAGTCAGCCACGTTGTTCATCAGCTGTACCGGTGCCTCGTATCCGGTTTTCAGCACACTGGAAATAATCCCCAGTGAGGTGTCGGTGAGAAAGGTGTTGGAAGAAAACAGCACCAGTCTTGCCGATTCAGGCGAGTGGTCAATAACCCGGCCAACCACCAGCTTGTCCTCTTTTTCAGTTGTCGGAACCGGGCTGTTATCTGCTGGTTTTGCATCCTTTTCCGCAGTTTTGTTGTTGTCGGCTGCAGCCAGAAGAGGCGAGGGCTTATCCGTGTAGAGCGAAGTAAAATTTCCCTCTACCATCACACCAACCAGTCGCTGCTCGAGGTCGGAGCCGGTTTGAAATCCGCTGGCGCCGAATTGAGCAAAATCAGGTTGAATATTGATGCTGTCAGAAACCCAGGAACGGGGTGAGCTGAAAAGCAGTCTACTCACGGTTCTACCGGAGTTGGCTGCACTATCCACTGTAATGGGAGAGGCCCAGTTCATGGTCAGTTGGTTAATAGCGGAGAGCATAGGCTGGTTTTCCGCCATGCCGCTCTGGCGGATATCTATGAAGTAGGGGTAGTTTATCAGCCTGGTTTCCCGCACTCTGAACATGCCGACCTGACGCTCCACAGGAACAGGAAAGGGGGAATTCTGTTCGTCCAGGATCATTTTTTCTTCCAGGGAAATCCCCTGGGATTTGAGCCATTTTTCCAGTCCTGAGTTCTGTTTTTTTGCCGTGAGTTTTCCTTGCAGGGTAACATCATACGGAGCCGTTGCCATGACCACGGTGCCGCCCTGCATCAGGAACTGATCCACAGCAAACACTTGTTTATCCTCAAGATTTCCGGGGGCAAGCACCATGAGCAGATCAGCCTCGTCCGGTACCCGTCCTTTTTTGAGGTCTGTGTCCACCACAGTGTATTCATCACTCAGGGTTTCCCGCAGCAGCCGGAACTGTTTGCCCTGTGGCATCATCATGCCCATCTGCGGTATGGGCGGAGTTGCCGGTGGTGTATAGAGTGCAATGGTTTTCAGAAATCCACGGGAAAACCGTTTCAGCGCGTTCTTTACGTTTCGTTCCAGCTCCTCGCCGGATAACCCCTGGGGAAGAGGCACCTGTACTGTTTGGCTGTTGTTTTCCAGGGTAATATAAAACCAGAATGTCTGAGGATTGAGCAGACTGACAGCCATGGGGCGGAAACCAAATTCTGAAGCGATGTCCCGGGCTATTTTGCCGTTATCTGCATCAGGGTCAATGAGCTGCAGGGAGATTCGGTCTCCTCCTGATTTTTTAAGGGTGTCCACCAGGGATGAGAGCTTTTTTTTCAGGGGGATCAGTTCTTCGGGCAGTTTTTCGTCTGCTGAAATATACCCGGTGACAGCCACTTTGCCTTGAATATTGGCAAACAGATCGCCACTGCCCTGGTAGGCGTAGAGTGTTTTTTTGATCGCCCGGGTGATATCATATTCAGGGTTGCGCAGCTGAACATCAAGATCGCGTTCTCCACGGCTTTTAATTTCGATCAGATCACGAAATCCCAGGGTCTCAAACTGATCACCATATTTTATTAAAATATCAAAATAGGAATTGGTTACCGAAGCCTGATATTTTGAGCTGGTTTCAAAGGGAACCGGCCGAATACCATATTTTTGTCCAGCTTCCTGTTCAAGCTCGGGATGTTCTGCCGGGTCGATGATTTCGACTCGAACCTTGCCTTTTCCGGCGATCTGGTACTCCATGAGCAGGTCACGAATTCTGGGGGCCAGGGGAGCCAGCAGAGGATGGGTCTGGGCGGAAAAATAGCCTCGGATAAGCAGAGGCTCCTGCAGTCTGGCAAGATAATTTTTTGTGGCCGGTGAGATGGAGTAGATCTTCTCCCTGGTGGCATCAAAGCGGATGGAATCTATTCGGCTCAGCCAGAAATTTGCCGCAAGTATATTGGCAATGAGCAGCATGGTCAGCAGGTTCCAGGCCCGGTGATTTTTGTTGGATGAGTTCCCTGCCCAGCGCAGTCGTTCCAGCCCGTATACATTCAGGCAGAGAAATACTCCGGTCACAGAACAGTAGAAAAAAAGATCACGCAGGTCGATCACACCTCTGCTGATGGAGGAAAATCGGGAACCTGAACCCAGCAGCCGTAAAATCTCACCTCCCTTGTTTCCAACAAGGGAGGTCAGCGTTTCTGAACCGGGCAGGTAGAAAAGACCGCAGGCCAGTACCGTGCCGATAAGACTGATAATCTGGTTTTCCGAACGTACGGAGATAAAGAGGCCAATGGCAAGATAGGCAGCACCCAGAAAAAAGGTGGCCACATAACCGGCAATCACGGGGCCCCAGTCCAGCGGGCCAAGAAAAGAGACTGTAACCGGCAACGGCAGGGTCAAAAGCAGAGCAACTGCCACCAGCGCCAGGCAGGCAAAAAACTTGCCAAGCACCAGGGAGAGAGGGCGTACCGGGGAGGTAAGGAGAAATTCCAGGGTGCCGGCACGTCTCTCTTCGGCCCAGGAGCGCATTGTCAGGGCGGCACAGAGAAATATGAGCAGCACAGGCATCCAGTCAAATAAAGGACGAACATCGGCTATGTTACGGGCAAAAAATGTTTCAACCCAGAAAAAGATAAACAGGGTCGCAACGAGAAAGCTCCCAAAAAAGAGAAAAGCCACCGGGGTGGCAAAAAATGTAGCCAGTTCTTTGCGGGCTATACGCAGAATATTTTTCATGATATTTGCTCTTCTTTTAAGGCGGAAATTTCACCAAAAATAGTTTCCAGACTGCGTTGTTGCCGGGAAAGCTCATACAGGGGCAGTCCAGCCTGTTGGATGATAGAGGCTACCCTGGCTGCTGTTTCCTGACGATCAGCTTCCGGGGCAAGAACCAGGTCAAAGTTTTCGCAGTTGTTTTCATGACGTTGACAGCTGATCTGCACGATAGCTTCAACGGGTTTAAGCAGTGTTGCCAGCGTATTTTTATCGGTGTTGGTGCGCACTCTCAGTCTTTGTTCCGCCTGGAGATCTTTAAGTGTGGTGTCAAGCGCCTTGCGGCCGTTACGGATTATCATCACGCGGTTGCAGATGGCCTGTACTTCCTGCAGGATATGGGTAGAGATGATGACTGTGGAGTTTCTGGCCAGCTCCAGAATGAGTTCGCGCATCTCAAGGATCTGGGTCGGGTCAAGGCCATTGGTTGGTTCATCAAGAATGAGAATCTTAGGACGATGCAAAATGGCCTGAGCAACACCCACCCGTTGACGATAGCCCCGTGATAATGTGGAAATAGGTTGCAGGGCTTTGTCGGTAAGGCTTGTACGAAGAATAACCTCTCGCAGCCGTTGCATCCGATCGGATTCCTGCAGCCCGTGCAGGCTGCCAGCGTAGTCGAGATAATCCATAACGCTCATCTCAGGATACACCGGACAGTTTTCAGGCAGGTAGCCGATTTTTTTCCGCACTGCCATCGGCGCTGTTTCCGGATGTAATCCGTCAATGGAAATGTTGCCCGAGCTTTGCTCAAGAAACCCTGTGAGCATTTTCATGATGGTCGTCTTGCCAGCCCCATTATGACCCAGCAGACCGACAATCTCACCCTGTTCAACAGTAAACGATACCTTGTCAACAGCTGTGAAATCGCCATAAGTTCGTGTTAAATTCTGCACAGTAATCATGCGTCTACTCCTGTTGTCATTGCGGTATGGAATAGAGGGGAATGTTCAGAAATTCACAATGGAAATATACCGTACATTCACCTGTATCCGTACTCATTCCAAATACATGGATCCGATGTTTGCAGACATATGCATACTTTTTTAATGCTGACCAGTTCGAAGGTCAAGGAGAGAAACATTACGTTTTTGCAAGGTTGTTCAGTGTGCTGCACGAGTTGAGGAAATCGGAGAAACCATGGAGGCTTTTTCGTTTGAACTCGGTAAGGGGATCAGTGGGAGGTTCTGAATTTTCAAGGCACGCTTAACCCCTTGCAGTGATAAAGCCGCAGGCGGAAACTCACTCTGTCTTCTGTCCTCTGGTTTCTGTCTTCTGTTACGGATAAACGGTTTAACAGCTTAGAGGTAATACAGCACAGAGGTGTTTACGCAGTGGCGACTGGATTTCGTACTGATGCGCGAAACTGTTTCCTGAAAAGCTGCTTGCGTTTGTCTGTACTCTCTTTACTGTAAAGACGGGCAGTGAGTTGCCGGAACTGTTCAGCCAGTTGCTGCTCTGACATGTTGCGTGGTTTGAAGTTGACATCAAACAGGGTGCATTTATCCCAGTCATGGGGGGCAAGCAGCCTGTCCTCCTTTTTTAGACGCTGGTAGAGGGGGGTGCCGGGGAAGGGGGTCTGAATGGTGATCTGTACTTCGTGAAGTTTCGTTTGAGCTGCAAATGCAAAAACTTTATCAAAGATATCGGGGCCATGATTGTCCAGCCCCAGAATAAAACAGCCGTTCACGCTGATGCCGTGTGACTGGATGGCCGCAATGGCCTCTGCGTAATCAGGTTGTTGCTGTTTTTTCCAGTTATGTTTTGTTTCAAGACCGTTTAGCCCCGCAGTATCCGGGCTTTCCAGCCCAATCAGTACCTGGACGCAGCCGGCATGTCGTAGCATCTGCAAAAAATCGGGATCACGGGCAATGGAAATATCGGTTTCTGTGAACCAGCGGATATTGCGTTTGGAAAGACGGGGAAGCAGCTCTTTCCAATAGGCCCGGTTAACAAAACTGTTGTCATCGGCAAATTCAATAAAGGGTCTGGCCCAGATTGAGCAGATTGTATCGATTTCGGCTAGAACCCTATCCATGGGTTTTTGTTTGTACTGGCTGGTGAGGATAACCGAACTCGCGCAGAATTCGCAGCGGTGGGGACAGCCTCTGCTTGTCTGCACAGTGAGCCTGTTATATTTATCCATATCAAGCAGCTCAAAAGCGGGCATGGGTGAATCCTGCAGTTTAAACCCCCCGTCACCTGTATAGAATTGCTGGAGTTTGTTATGCTCTGCATCGGTGAGAATGTTGAGCCAGTGTGGTTCTCCTTCGCCTACGACAACAGCGTCGCAGTGACGGGAAGCTTCTTCAGGAACGGAACTCACATGAAGCCCACCCATAACCACGGGGACTGCAAAGCCCCGGATGCGGTCGGCCAGTCTGTAGGCCTCCTTTATCTGCGCACTCAGGCTGGAGATGGCCACCAGGTCATAATGTTGTAATATATCCTGCTGGGGGGCATCGTTTAAGGATTCAACTTCAAAATAGTTGACTGTATGGTGTTTGGGGGTCATGCCGGCGAGGGTGAGTAATCCCAGACTGGGCAGGGAGGCAATCACTTTGCTTCGCTCAACAAATCCGGGCAGGGTTAGCCCCATATCCAGCAGTTTTGTGTCGCAGGCGCGGATACCGCTCATGGCAATCATGGCTATGTGTAATTTTTTCATAATACTACCCCCTTAAGTGAAGTCAGTGTTGCAATAATCAGGCTGAGTACCGGAATGAAAAAAGCGTGTCTGAACAGTGGTTTCCAGGCCGTTAAAAAGCAGATGGTTGGCATGGTCACAGCTCCGCAGATAAACAATACCGAGGCAATATCAGTGGCAGGAAACAGGCCAAGTGTTGATGCGGAGAGTGCGTAAAAGAAATTAATTATGGCCAGTCCGAAAAAGGATATATGCCCCAGACGTATCATGCGCCGGGAGGGTGAACTATAGCCACCCATCCAGTCGGTGCGATGAAAAAACAGACCAATAAGTGCGCCACTTGCGAATCCAAGCAATATACCGATCCAGGCACTGTACAAATTGAGTTGAACCATTACATTTCCTCCGGTTGATGTGAAAGATGGATGTTGTTGCAAACTGTCATGGTTGCCATGTTGAGGTGGTCAACATACACGTTATGTTATTTTGGGTCAGCGTGATCCTGTTGTGCAGTTTGGATCATTGTAAAAATTGTTGTTGGTGGGTGGCATCAGGAAACGGTAAATGCATACCGAAAATTTTATGATGCATTGTTGAGAAACTCTTTTGGACACAAATATTACCTGTTTTTGTGAGAAATATCCACCGTCTAAAAATGTGTTGTTCATTGTTGTGCAATGATACGTGCAAGGTGAGGAGACCTGATCGGACGAAGCAGGGGGGGGGAACGGTTACGAAAATTACACAAAAAGGCGTTCAACAACATCGTGAACAGTGCGAACCGTATGGATGGTCATATCAGGAGAGGGGGCTGTGTCAAGCTGGCGGCTGCTTGATTCGGGCATGAGAAATGTCTTAAACCCCAGTCTTCTTGCTTCGAGCAACCGCATTTCCATTTGGCCGACAGCCCTGATTTCGCCGGCAAGGCCGACTTCACCGCAGACGACTGTGGTCGGGTCGACCACTTTTTCATACAGGCTGGAAAGCAGGGCGACAACAACCCCCAGGTCAAGAGCAGGTTCGTCAATGCGGATGCCGCCGGCAATATTTAAGAAAATGTCGTGATCAAAAAGCGTGACCCCAATTTTTTTTTCAAGCACTGCTGTGAGCAGAGCCAGTCTCTGCGGGTCGGCACCAATAGCAGTTCGCCTTGCCGTGCCAAGGCTTGAGGGGCTGACCAGTGCCTGCACTTCGACCAGAATCGGCCGTGTACCTTCTACACTTGGCATGACCACTGAACCCGGCACGTTGACCGGGCGTTCGGCCAGGAACAGGGCTGAGGGATTATCCACCTCGGCAAGGCCGCTTTCCTTCATTTCAAAAACACCGATCTCATTGGTGGAGCCGAATCTGTTTTTTACTGTGCGCAATACCCGGAATACCTGCCCCCGATCACCTTCAAAGTAGAGCACAGTGTCCACCATGTGCTCAAGCACCCGTGGTCCGGCAATGGCTCCATCTTTGGTCACATGGCCAATCAGAATAATGGGGATATCGTTATCTTTAGCCAGCCTGACCAAAAGAGCAGTAGATTCTCGCACTTGAGTGACCGATCCGGGTGCCGAGCCGATCTCTTCACTGTACATGGTTTGGATAGAGTCAACGGCAAGAAAGGCGGGTTTGACAGCCTCGGCAAGGGCGGTAATTGCCTGCACCGAGTTTTCCGTGGCAATCCCAATATGTTTATCTTTGACTAAAAGGCGTTCCGCCCGCATCCGGATCTGGCTTACAGACTCTTCACCCGTTACATAGAGTACCTGATGATTTTGCGCGGCAAGGGCTGCCAGCAGCTGGAGAATAAGTGTGGATTTGCCTATGCCGGGATCACCGCCAATCAGCACCATGGAGCCGGGGACAATACCACCCCCCAGAGCCCGATCCAGTTCGCCAATCCCGGTCACAAGTCGGGAAGGTTCTCTGCCGCCGTCACCACCAAGGCTGTGTAGCTGGGCAGGTGGTCTGCTGGCAGGAGTTCTGGGCTTTTTCTCCTGCCTTATACTGTCCCATTCGCCGCAGTCCGGGCAGCAGCCCAGCCATTTCCGGCTCTCATAACCACACTGACTACAGATGAAGAGGAGATGGTCTTTTGCTGCCATGGCTGGGGGGTAACCTGCTATTTCGCAGACTGATTGGTGTCTGAATGGATTTCCAGTCGGAGCTTATTGATTTCTTCTTGAAAAAGATCTTGCAGGTCGTGGAGTTGGTCACTCATAAAGGAGGAATCCAGGGGAGAGAGTGTTGCAGCATTGACGGGTTGTCCGGCAAGAGTTTTCAGGGCGGCAATTTCCTGGCGCACAAAATTGCCTGTTTCTGAGATCTGTTTCTCAATCAGCTCGGTAACGGCTGGCTGCACCAGTGAAGATGGTGGGGCTGGTGGCACGGTCTTGATAGCCGTACATAGACAGCGTTGCTGCCAGTCTAAAACGAGCTGGGAATTTTCTAAAGCCAGATCGAGAGCTTCTTTATCGTTGAGCTCAGTAGTAATTGTAACATAAGCTTCCCATAAAGTACCAATGATGATGAAAGCCTCAGGGTTTGATTGCACCCTGAGGCTGTCGATATGTCCCGCAACCGCATCCATTACCTGCAAAACGAGTTTTGCAGCGGGAGTGTTTGTTTCATCTTGTCTTCGTTCTTTAAGAGAGGTGAGAAGGTCGATTAAAACAGAATCTGAAACGTCAAGCTCAAGACAGGCAAGCGCCACCCGCAAGTCGTTATCAGCGGGACGGCATTCATCAGTGTCCATAAACAGTTACTCTCCTTGAAGCTTTGTAAAAATTATGCGTTGAAGATCTTTGGTAGCGTCAATCAACGGGGTCTGTGACCTGTAACAGAAGACAGAAACCAGAGGACAGAAGACAGAGTGAGTTTTCGCCTGCGGCTTTATCACTGCAAATCTACATTCCGGGCTTCTGTTACATCCTTTGTTGTGTCCGGCGCGCCGGGAATGATGGTGTATCTGTAAGGGGCTATCCACTTACCACAAGTTGTTTGTTCGTAGGTTGGTGTTGAGAGGGCACCAGCGACATTCTTGTTGGGTTTCGCTATATTTTTATACAGAAAAAGATATGTTAAAACCAGAGGTTAACGAAACCCAACATTTCAGACATGACCCGCTCAACACCAATCTGCATTGATAGCCTTGAAGTCTACTTGCTCTAAATGGATACCCCGTTATCTGTATATCAATGTGTTATCTGGAAGATAACGAGGTCGGCCAACCAGCTGGAACGGAAAAGAAGCCGTTGGAGCTGGTGAAAAAGATAATCCACCCAGCACTTAATCATACTTGAATCTTGTGATTTTGTCTATAATGACGGGAGAAAGAAAAATATGGGAATAAAAAATGGAGTTGTTCGTTGTCTAGAGTAGAGGCAGCTGGAGAAGGAGAAATGTGATGCAACAGGAAGATGAAAAAACCATTTTTTGCTATGCCGTTCACTTTGGGACTAAGGTTTTCCCATACATAATGAAACTGGCCGGCAGGTGGCACCGGGTGTCTGGATATGCTGAAATGGGCAGATAAAAAAGCAGGGCACCGGCAGTTTCGGGAGGATCTGGTGGAGCTCTTACCCCGGCTGCGGCGTTTTGCTCTTTCGTTGACCGGAAATCTGGATGATGCGGATGACCTTGTTCAGGCTGCCTGTGAGCGGGCCTTGTCTCGTCGTCACCAGTGGAGACCCGGAAGCAGGCTCGACAGCTGGATGTTTAAAATTATTCATACAATGATGATTGATGAGGCCAGATCCATGCGTAAACGTCAACCTCATTATTCCTTTGAAGAAGAGCGTTTTAACAAGGGATTAAGTGATGGAGTGAAAAAAATTGAGGCAAGATTACAGTTGGAAAAGGTAGCTCATGCCATGCGTGAATTACCGGATAATGACCGGATGATTTTATCGCTGGTCTGCGTTGACGGGCAATCCTACAGGGACGCGGCTGAGGTCTTGCAGCTTCCGGTGGGGACGGTCATGAGCAGGTTGGCCCGGGCAAGAAAGAAATTGCACGTTTTACTGGCTGCACCTCTTGGGAACACAACCGGAGGAAGGTGATGACTGAACAGGAAAAAATAGAAAAAAGCGTGACCGATGAAATGATAATGGCCTATGTGGATGGGGAGCTGGCCTTCGAAGAGCAGGAGATGGTTCGGGCAGCTCTTACCGCAGACCCGGAGCTTTGTCGCAGGGAAGCGCTTTTTCGGGAAACCGCCACAGCCCTTGATGGAGCCTTTGATGCGCCCATCCATGAAGAGGTGCCGGAGCGGTTACTGAATGTAGTGTATCCGCCGGAGAGCAAGTCGCTGCTGTCGTGGTTTCAGCAGTGTATTGCCGGGGGTTCTTCCCTGTTGCAACCTGTGCCTGCCGGGGCATTCGCCCTGATTATTCTTACAGGTATTGTGTTGCTGTTGAACAGGCCGATCCTTTCCCCGCAGCCGGGAGTCCAGACGCTGCTTTCCGGTCGGGCGTTTGACCATATTCTTGAAACAGTGTCAAGCGGCAGTTCTGCCGCTGTTACCCTGGGGGATGATGTCGTGCGGATAACCCCGGTACTCACCTTTCAGGATGGGGAGAGGAGGTTCTGCCGACAGTTTGAACTTGCAGGTGTTGATGTTGACAGTCTGAACGGACAGGGGCTTGCCTGCCGGAGTATGCAGGGGGGGTGGGAACTTGTGCTGGTCGAAGAGCAGTCAGCGCAACAGGATGCTTCGAGCCAGCAGCAGGGCTATGAACTTGCCGGTGGAGAGGATGCTGTTGACCGGAAAGTCGAGGCGTTGCGGTCTGGTCATCCACTGACGCCTGCTCAGGAGAGATTATGTATCGGGCAGGGATGGGATTGCGGGACATGAAAGGGAGTATGCCGGTGTTACCCCTGTCCGGTTTCGCAAAGCTCAACCAGACCTACACAATGTATTATATTTTCCAGGGGTTGATTCTTGCCGTTGGCCTGGTCTTTAGCATAGAGTTTTGTACACTGTCTCGGCCAGTTCCTGTTCGCGGGAGCGGAAAAAATGGTCTGTGTCGGGGAGAGTAATAACGGTTTTGCTTAAGGTGTCGGCCAGCTCGTCTGTCGGGGTCAGGTCGTCATCTGCTGCAAGGATGACATTGACTGGCAGCGGAGTCTGTTTAAGAGGAGAGAAATCGTGGTCATGCAGTGGTGGGGTAATGGCTGTCAGTGAGAGTGTCTGCCCTTCTTGAGCCACGTGTTGTCCGATAAAAGCACCAAAGGAATAGCCGATAAGATGATGACTGGAAAACAGTTTTTTGCTCCAGGAGAGCAGGCGTGCAGTATCGTCAATAATTTCTGAAAAATCGTTGCGTTGATCAAGTCTGTCCCAGAATTCAAACAGGGGGAGATCGGGTTCCGGGGTACTGCTTTTGCCCACGGCGCGATAGTTGAAGAGCAGCACGGGGAAGAATGGACAGAGTGTTTGTGCCAGCGTCTGCACCACGTTATTGTCTATGTTTCCGGCCAGGAGCGGGTGGGGCGGACAGAGTATGATACCGCAGGAGCTTTGGGCTGAGCTATAGAGCAGACGGGCTTCCAGCCTGCCGATGGCGCAGGGGATAAAGAGTTCTGTATCGTGGTTCTGCTCCATTAATAGACGCCGCTGCTCTGGTTTTGTTCGGGGAGCTTAAGGGGGCGAACGTTAGTGATTGTTCTGAAATCACCAGCGGTAACATAGTTGCCGCAGTCCCGTTCCATCAGGTTGATCAGCAAAAATGAAGGGTCAAGTCGGTGTAGTACGACCCTTCCTGTTTCACCGGCCTGTTGTACTGTCTGTAAATCGATGTCATCGTCGCTGGCTGTCGGCACAAGTTGCAGCCAGAGAGCCGGATCATCCATGGTAAAAACGGAATTCTGATCTGGTGCGGGTTCCTCCTGCTCAAATGTTACTCCAAACAGGCTGTTACCGTAGCCGGGTAGAATGACCGCATTGGGAAAATGGTGGTGGAGTGAGGCTGTCATCTCCTTGGTCTGCACCATGCCTCCGGTGTGGATGCCGCGTATTTGCAGCCGTTGTCGGCTGTTCATCTGTTCGGCTAGTGCGCTGAGCAGGATGGGGGTGGTAAAGAGCACATCAATGTTCTGGCTGGCAATAATGTTCATGGCCTGGTCAAGCACATGTTCAAGGTAGAGAGTAAAGCCCAGCGACGGTTGATGCTGTCTGCGGAACCAGCGGACATCACAGTCCACGGAAAACGGTTCGAGGCTCTCCACAGCTCTTGCCATGTGTCGGGCTGCCTGGCCAATGATGTGTGGGCCGCCCGGGCCGACAAACAGCCACCTGCCCTTTACTGGAAAATTTCTCTTGGCAACAGCGTATAACCAGGGACGAATAAAGGCATGGTTAAATTCTTTCGGGGTAAACACCCTGCGGCAGGGTGTGCCGGTGGTGCCTCCGGTTTCAGAGAGAATCATTTTTGGCAGTTCGGGCAGAAGTGCTGCCGGAATAAAATCGGTAATCGGTCGACTGCGGAGCTGGTCAAGGCGCATGGGGCCGAGCAGGTGAAAATCTGCGCAGGTGCGGATCTGTTTGCGTGCGTCAAGAGAGCGTTTCTGTTCCTGTTCGAGCCAGTAGGGCGTTCCTTTTTCGGGATCAAAATGGATTGCCAGGATTGTTTGAATCAGCTGCTTGTGAATCATGCTATCCTCTCTGTGCATTGTTTTCTTCGCCCGTGAGCAGCAGTGCCGGAAGCAGCACCAGATCACAGAAAATGGCCAGCCACATGGCAAGACTGATCAACAGACCAAAGTTACGCAGCGGCAAAAAAGGTGAGGCCGCAAACCCGAGAAAGCCGACGCCTGCCACCAGACTGGTAGTCATCATGGCCGGGCCGGCATAGTCAAACACCTGCTTCAGGGTTTCAGTGCGGCTGTTGTCGGCTTTACGCAAATGTTGCCAGCTGTGGAGAAAATGGATGGTGTCGTCCACAACAATACCAAAGACTATGGAGGCAACGGTGACAGTGGCAACACTGAGCGGAATACCGATGACACCCATGGCACCAAGTACCAGAAGGACGGGTAGAATATTAGGTAAAATGGCCAGCAGTCCCAGCTTCCATGAACGGAGAACACACCCCATAACAAGAGAGATAGCCAGAAAAGCCGCACTGAAGCTGCTCACCAGGGTGGCAAAGAGCGTTTTCTGTCCCCGGGTATAGAGCGGCACTGAACCGGTTATGTAGGGGAGTTTCCGCGGGCCAAAACAGAGCTGGCAAAAGGTTTCGACTTTATTGACCAGTTCAAGGGTTTTTTCCGAGGCCATGGTGCGGGTGAGCAGGGTAATCCGGCTGATGTCTTCAAGCATGAAGTCAAGATCTGCCATGGTGAGGAATTCTGCCCCTTGCCGGGTTGCTTTGGGGACAACAAGACCACTGGGAAAGGTGTAGAGAATATGGGTGATTTCCGGGTTGGCCTCTGCCAGCAGCGCCATGTTTTTTTCAATTGCTCTGTTGGACTGGCGGGTGTTGACAAGGTCTAGTTCAATGGGTGTCAGGCCAATCCCTGCGCCCTCTATAGCCTGGTAATCTCGTCGTACAGGTGATTCCCCACTGAAAAAATCAAGAATAAACGAGCCACGTTGCAACTGTTGTGCCCCAATTATCCCCAGCACAAGGGCGAGAGCCATGCCCGGCAGGATGAGCTTCTTCTGGCGAGAGATCAGCTGGTGTAGCGTGCTGAAAAACGGAAAAGAGTATCCGCGCTCTGTAGGTTGAAAAAACAGCGGTAGCAGGAGCAGGGAGGTGACAAGGGAGAGCAGCGTACCGATGGCTCCCCAGAGGCCGAGTTGCTGTACCGGCTGATAATTGCTGAGCAGCAGGGATAAAAAGCCCAGCGCTGTGGTCAGCCCGGACAGGAGGCAGGGCAGGGCAACTCTGGAAAGAATGGCCATGGGGTTCTGGCCGGGTTCTGCTTGTTTTGTGACCAGATGAATGGCGTGTGAAATGCCAAGAATCATGGTTAGAGGAGGGAGTGCCAGTAAAATCATATTCATCTTGATTCCGGCAAGGCCCATCAGCCCGGTGAGCTGTAATCCTGGTAACAATCCGCAGGCCATAATGAGCGTGGTGTTGCGGATGTTACGAAGTAACAGGATAAGCATAGCGCAAAGCAGGGTAATAACCAGCGGAAACATGGTGCTTGTGGAGCGGGCTGAGAGTTTATCCAGCCTGTCTGTGAGCAGCCAGACCCCGCCCAGGCTGGCCTTGTCTTGCCCTGTCCGGGTGAGGACGTTTTCTGCATCTGCGAGCAGGGCAGAGAGTTGTTTCGGGCTGGTCGTGTATTGAGGGACAAGCGTGATAAGCACAGCTTTTCCCCCGTTTTTCGGGGTTATGCCAAGGGCTGTCACATGGTCAACATGGCGGATCTGTTGAAGTTGACTGGTCAGGGAATCCGATGTCTCAAGCGTGCGTCCGGGCAGGTAGATGAGCAGCGGATCGGTTATTTGGTGTTCCTGACGAAACTGCTGATACCTGTGCCATTGCGGATCATCATTGCTCTGCCAGACCGGCAGGGAGTTATCGACAGTACTCTGCATGGCTCCGTAGCCGCAGACGATTGTAGTCAGCGCCAGCAGAAGAAGAATCAGCGAGGAGCGGGCCCGGATGGCCAGAAAAAAATCAGTTGTTCGCATGATCAGTTATCTGCCGGTCAGGGCACCTGTCCAGGAGGTAAGAAACTTTAACCCTGCCGAGGACAGGGCATGGTTGACCCTGGTCTTGATCAGCTCCTTTGGTCCCTGACCAAGCAGGTCGTCCAGGGAGGAAATAAAATAGTCCAGCTCTTTTTCATCAATAATAAGCGGAGGATAGACTCTGAGCACAGAACGGTTGTTGAGCATCAGTGTGCCAAGAATACCAAACTGTTTGAGCAGCGCCGCAGCCACCATGCCGGGTAAATGTTCCCTGAGGATATTTTTTAATCCCGGAATATGAAGCGGCAGGTATGATTTTGCCTGGTTGAGGATATTTTCGTCAAACTCTATACCGATCATCAAGCCGCGGCCGCGTACTTCCCTGATCCATCCTGGGTGTTTTTGCTGCACCTGTTTCAACCCCTTGACCATTGTTCTGCCCAGACGCTCTGCCCGTTCGGCAAGATCGTCGTTGATGTAGACCTCCAGTGCGGCCATGGCAGCAGCGCAGGCCGTGGATCGCCCACCAAAGGTTGAGGTTTGCACCAGGCATTCATGGGGGTTGCCATAGGCGGTGGCAAAGACGTGTTCGCTGCAGACGGTGGCTCCGATTGAGGCGATTCCACCACCAAGCGATTTGGCCAGCACCAGAATATCAGGAATAACCTGCTCATGGTTGCAGGCAAACATGGTTCCGGTACGGCACATGCCGGTCTGGATTTCATCGAGGATGAGCAGCACTCCGTGACGGTCGCAGATCGAGCGTACTTCCTGCAGATACCCCGCAGGCGGGATAATCACCCCGGCTTCGCCCTGGATGGGTTCAAGGATGACACCTGCAATCTGTTCTCTGTTGTTTTTGTCTGTCAGCACGTCGTCAATGGCCTGGCTGTCTCCAAACGGCACCTCAAAACCGGGCAGTAAGGGGAAATGTTCACGCAGACGGGGGGCACCGGTAAATGAGAGCGCTCCCAGAGTTTTGCCGTGCAGGGAATTTTCGGCATAAATAAATCGGGGGCGCTGTCCTTTAAAACAGCGGGCGGCCAGTTTCAGGGCAGCTTCAGTGGCTTCAGTACCGGAGTTGCAGAAATAGAGTTTGTTGAGATCGCCCGGGGTTATCTGGCTTAGATTACCGGCAAGGCAGGCTGCGTAAGGGGAGAGCAACTCTTTGGAAAGATCAACCCGTTGACAGCTCAGCAGCTCACGTACTGCGGCGCTGACTTTGGGGTGGTTATGACCAAGATTGAGGGCTCCGTAGGAAGAGACAAAATCAAGGATTTTTTTGGTGTCAGTTGTGGTTATAACTGCGCCTTCTGCCCTGAGCGGCTCGATAGTCGTGTATTCTCCCATTTCCAGCAATGTTACCAGTCCGGGATTAATATGCTGACGAAATAACTCTACTGTTTTTGAACGTGGCTGGTTGGGCACCTCGGTTACCTTGATCATAGCTGTCATTATACATGCCCCTTCTGGTAGGGATATCGGGAAAAGAATTCTTCCAGAGCCGTTGCCGTGCGCAACCCTTCTCTGGTATTACCGTTAATGTTGATCTGTCCCCGGAAAAATCCATCCTGCGGTGAACGTTCTGCGCAGACAACCTGTAAAAAGGTTTCCGGGGTAACAGTATAGCCAAAATCTCCTGCCTTGCCAGGGGCGACCGCACGAAGACAACCTGTGACAATGCGGATGTGCCAGGTGCCGACATTAAGAATTTTCAGCCAGAACAATGTGTTGAGGCTGCTCAGGTTTTTCAGTAAAGGCTGGTCAAGAAATCCTGGAAGAAAGCCGTTGAAATAGTCGGAAATGCCTTCGGATGCAGGCGGTTGCAGCTGGCGAGTTGTCGATTTTCTGGAGGTATTTGTTCTGTTGGTTTTACATGAAAGAAAGCGTGAAAAAGCTGCCAGTACTTCTTCGGTGGTCAGTCCCGGTAGGGTGTTTTTGCCCAGGGCCTTGTTGAGGTTGTGCCGGGAGAAGGTCAGGTCAAGATCAAGATAGTCGGCATACACTCTGGTTCGGCGGGACAGCAATTCTTCTGCTGGACGCAGTGGTTGTCGGCGGATTTCTTCTCCGGTTGCCCAGCGCACGACTTTTCTGCCAAATGCCTGGTTAAAGAGCAGTTCGATTTCCTCATTGGCAAATGTGCTGCTGCTGGTCAGGTGGTATGTTGTGTTGTGGCTGTCCGGGAGTTCTGCGAGTGTAAATATTGCATCTGCAACCATATCGTCAAAGACAAAGGGCATGGATTGCTGTCGGTTGCCCCGCACCCGGATTATTGCAGGGGTGAGCTTGTTACGTTGCTCTGCAAGAAGGAGGCGAAACAATGCGTCAAGAAAGGTAAACGGGCCAAAATTTCCTCCTGAATCACTGTCTGGATTGCGCTCCAGGATAATACCGGGGCGGTATATTGTTATTTTTGGGATAGTCAGCTGTTGCTGCTGTTGTCGAAGGAAAGATTCGCCCAGAAATTTGCTCTGTTCATAAAAGTTGCGGAATTGTTGCCCCTGATCAAGCATTGACTCGGCAAAAATCCCCTTGTATTTGCCACAGACAAAGGCCGTACTGATATGGTGGAGCGGAGCCTTTGCAGCCATTGCAAACCTGTAAATATTTTGTACTCCGTCAATATTGGTCGGCTTGTACTCAGCAAGGCTGGTGCCTTTAAAGTCGGTGCGGGCTGCCAGATGAAAGATTTGCCCCGTTTTTTCGGCCAGCTTCTGGCAGGTATTGGTATCGAGCCCGAGTAGAGGGTGGGAGACATCACCACGCACCCATTGCAGGGAGGGGGTGTCTGCATAGATGGATGGGTCAGGGGTGCGGCAGACGACTATGACTTGTCGGCCTGCGGCAAGCAGCTTTCTGACCAGATATTTTCCCAGAATGCCGGTACCGCCGGTAACAAGAACAGTCGTGCTCATTTGGTCATGTCCTGTTGTTGGCTCTGGTGCTGCCAGTTTTTGGTGGCACGGGCTGTTTCTTCCCGGCTGGGGATGTGGCTGACCAGCTTATGGATGTTGCGTTGCATAGTATTAATATAGTGTTGCCGCAGTGCATCATCACCCCAGTTGAGGGCAGTTTTGCTCCAGTTGTGGCAGTGGTTGCAGCCGTCACAACCAAGGCGGCAGTCCCTGGTTTTTCGGGCAAAAAAATCGAGAAAGCCATCAAGTTTATGGTTGTCGAGATAAATGTCAAGATCCGGCAGAATAGAGCCGTCTGGCTGGGTGTTAAACTGTTGCCAGTGGGGCCAGCCCAGCAGATCGAGCAGGTTGCCGGAAAATGACCTTCCAAGATATGCCCGGCATAGCCGGAGAATCTCGTCTTCCGGCAAACCACGACCGGCCAGCTTGAAATAGCGGATGCCTGATTCTTCCCAAAGCCCCATATCCTCAGGGCGCAGCCATGGGCTTTTGAGAAATTCTCCTTCCCGTTGCAGTTTTTCCAGGAAACACCAGTTGAGATAGAACTGGTTGTATGGTGTTCCTCCAGGATTCTCAGGACTGTCATGGGAACCAAAGGCGGCAACGCCGTAATGGTTATGCTTGTAGTGACATTGATAAATACAGACAGTGTTCACTATCAGTTCAATCGGCAGCGGGCTGTGTCCCATGGCCTGCTTGAGAAAAGTGAAGTCCCGGTTGACTTCAACATCGAGCACAACCCGCTTTGCGCCGGCTCTGTGGAATTGCTCAAGCCCTCGGATGGAATCAACATAGCCAATGGTGGAGACCACGATTTCAAGTTCAGGGAAAGTGGCCTGGATAATTTCGATCAAGTAAGGAATGGTCACGGTGACAGAGCTGACCCCGCATTCCACCAGAAAACTGAGTATCTGTTGAAATTCTCTGCGACCTTCATGGGTATATTCCAGATTTGCGTAATATGGCGCATTGAAGAGATAATTAAAGCGCAAACCCCGCATCTTGACTGCTTTGACGTGGGCAGCAAATTGTTCTTTTGAGAGTCCGGGAAGGTATTTTGCCGGTCTGGCCGAGTTGAAGCGGGAGTGCTGTAGTGATCCATAAAGCTCAAAAACACGATTTTCAGCGGCATGCTGCTGGTCGTTGAGGGTAACAATCTTTTCCAGAAAGCTGTCGGTAAATGTGGTTGGAACTGTCAGCAGGATCATTGGACTTTGCCAGTCGTGGTTCTTGCCAGTTGCAGGGCAGTCGCTCTGCCAGTCTGTTTGAGGACAAGTTGCAGTGAGTAACTGGTACCCTGATGGAGCGGTTTGCCAAAACTATCCTGTGATAGAGTAAAGCGCTTACTGCCACCGGGCTGGAGAGGGTTGTCTGTGTCGCTGACCAGTAGTGTCGCCGAAGGTGGGAGGGGCATGTTTACAGTATGTTTTGGCAAAAGAACAAGCATAAGAGAGGATTCTGTATATTCCCCACCGGGGAGGTTGTGAGGGAGCTGGTTGGTTATCCTGATCTGGAGCTGGTTGTATGGGGCTCTTGTTGTGTCTATTCGCACTGCGCCTGGGAAATTTGTCAACGTGGCAAGGTCGATGGTGTGGCTGCGCACCTCATGGGTATCTTCAAACGAGACAAGGAGTTTTGAAAACATGTTGGTGCCACGGGTTGACGTTCGTGTAACCTTAGCCATGTGACATTCCTGACATTGGGGTAGAGGCGTATTGTCTTTGTGGGCAGAGACACTTTTTTCCCAGGTGGAAAAGGTCTCTTCATGGCAGACACCACAGAGTCCACTTGATGTATAAAAGGCTGGGTCAGCCTTGACCGGGTGAGGGGTGATCAGGGCAGAGCTGTCATGGGGGCCATGCATTGCGTTCGCATCGAGATGGCAGGATGTGCAGGTAATCCCTTCTGCCAGAGAATAATGACGAGGAGTTAACTCGTCGCTTCGAATGTTTTCCGGAATGTGGCAGGCCAGGCAGCTTTCGTCTTCATAGTTATCTGTAGCCTTGCGAAAGAGCGGGTCTGAATAGGCAAGATTATGGGCTGAGCCATGCCATTCTCTGAATTGGTCAACATGACATGAGCCACAGTCAGTCGCCCCAGGGCCGGTTCCTGCCTGTCGGTCAACGGCTGTCAGGTGGCTGAATCCGGAACAACCTTGAAAAAGCAGAAGAATCGGGAAAGAGAACAGGAGGATATAGCGAGTGGATTTCGGCTGAGTACAAAGGAAGTGTTTATGCATTATACAGGTCAATGATTGAGGTTAATCATCTGGTGAAAGACTGTGTTTCAGATTAAGGATTGTACCACGTTGTGCGTGAAGGTCAAGGTGGATGGATGCCTATTTGGCCACTGGCTGCCCGGCAGGGAAAAGACAACGAAATTTCAATGATATTGCGTGTGAAATTACTTGTCATCTCGACATAGGCGGGCAAACCCCCCTGGAACTGTACCGGATGACCAGTAGATTTTGCCCTGTTTGTAATCGACAAACCAGTAGCCAGTGGGGCGTCGGCGTGCTGCTGTAAAAATAAACGGCTGCTCACTGGAAAAGCAGGGTGCAAGGTAAAGGCCTTTGCTGTTGGCCGTTGACTCCATGAGTGAAAGTGCTTCTTCAATGGTGGGAAGCCGCCAGTCCTTGTATCCGCCAATCGAAGCAATATTGAGTTGTTCTATGGCCTGTTTCATGGTGCGGATGGAACTGAGTTCCAGGCCTCCCTGCTGCCATATTAATCCTGTGTGTTCGTCAATAATAACGGGCTTTCCGGGGGGCTGGGTAAACGCATTGGCAAAATTGCCTTCGGGGTGTAGTTCCTGGTCAAAGAAGTTCCATTGTCGAACGATGTGTTCGATCTGGTCATCATCAAGTTTTTCGTTATTTGTCGGTAGCTGTAAAGGACGAACCCTGCAGGAAAAATAACCAGGTTCAGGAAGGGGGGAACCCATGTCTTCGTCGGTTTCAGCGGTCTCAATCATAGGGATAATATAGGCGCTGTATTCCGGTTCAACCACGTATGTTATCAGCCATTGTTTAAGGAGGTCATCAATCGGGTAATTATCGCGTGAAGTCGCCGTGCCGCCCTGGCCTGTTATACATTTATACAGGAGGTCAAGCGGAGCTTTGATTTCGGCAAGAATGTGGACATGGCGAACGCCCCGCTCCATAAGATAAAGCCTGGGTTGTGTGCCCCAGTTGTCGATAAAGAAATAGCAGATGCGCTCTTCGGTATTGGTCAGAGCGTCGCGCAACCCTTTTGCTGAAAAAGTGCAGAAAGCAAGGTCTGGGGTCATTGTCCATTCAATTGAATTACTTGTTGATTTACTCAATTTAAGTTGGCTGAATAATGACATTGTTATCCTCAGTTTTTGACGTTTTAAGGGAGGCAGTTCAATATAACTTACTGTCCTGTAAAGAGTTTATCATATCCTGGGGCAGAAGAAAGATTTTTTCTTGACACGGGAATGGTTATTAACTACTATTAGAAAAAATAACAATTGACAATAGGCATTGTGATGAAAGATACCCTGAGAATGACCCATCAGCGGGAAGTGATTCTTGATGAGCTGGGCAAAGTAAAGACGCATCCTACGGCAGATTCTTTGTACGAAAGGGTGAAAAAGCGATTGCCCAGAATAAGTCTTGCCACGGTTTATCGTAACCTGGAAATTCTTTCTGAGGCGGGGATGATCAGGAAACTTGAGATCAGCGGTCGGCAGAAGCGGTTTGACTGGGATCTGGAGCAGCACGATCATATTTTCTGTGTGCAGTGTCAGCGGGTTGATAATCTTGAGCTCAAGTCGCAGCAGAGGATTTCTCTGCCGACAGAGGATGACAAGGGGTACCAGATAGATGGTTGCCGGGTTGAGTTTTATGGTGTTTGTCCCCAATGCCAGAAAAAAAATGCGAATCCAAAGAAAAAGAGAGGGACCAAAAAAATGGATTGTAAACCAAAATCCTGCGGATCGGGTGGGGGGTGTAAGGCTGGCTTGAGTGAGCGACAGCAGGAAGTCCTTGAAGCTCTTGCCAAATGTGATAAAGCTTGTGGTAGTAAGGATATTGCCGCAGCCACGTCTCTTGAGCCAAAACAGATCAGTTGTCAGATAACTGCGCTGAAAAAGAAAGGGCTGGTGGCCAGCCCGGCGCGTTGTAAATATGAAATAACTCAAGATGGCCGCAAGGCCCTGTCGTAAGGAGAATGACCATGGCGGAATTGAAAGGCTCTAAAACAGAAACGAATATCCTTACAGCTTTTGCAGGGGAATCCCAGGCGCGAAATCGGTATTCGTTTGCGTCCAAGGCTGCAAAAAAAGAAGGTTTTGTTCAGATTGCTGCGATTTTTGAACGAACAGCTGAACAGGAGCGGGCTCATGCCAAGACGTTGTTCAAACTGCTGGAGGGCGGAGATGTGCAGGTGAGCGCGTCTTTTCCCGCAGGCATTATTGGCACGACCATGGAAAACCTGGAAGCTGCCGCGGCTGGTGAAGAACATGAATATATGGAGATGTATCCTGAGTTTGCCGAGGTGGCTAAAGAGGAAGGGTTTCCAGTCATCGCTGCGATTTTTACAGCCATTGCCAAGGCCGAAAAGCAGCATGCCAAACAGTACCGTGATTTTATTGCCAACCTGAAAGAGGGCAAGGTGTTTAAACGTGATGAAACCATGATTTGGTATTGCGCGAAATGTGGATATGTCCACGAAGGCACAGAACCCCCTAAGAAATGTCCGGCATGCGCCCATCCGCAAAGTTATTTTGAGCTGCTTGGTGAGAACTGGTAGCGCAGGATTTGTTAGAATAATGCCTGTCCCAAAATGGTCTTTTTGTCCGATTTCTGCGTCATGCTCAAAACATAATACTGGGAATATCCGGTCTGCGCTTATTTTTTTCGCAATCCTCGGAGTCTCCCGTCGGTCGCTTACCTGAGCTCGAACAAAAATCCTCATTTTTGGACAGACACTAGAAGAGATTGAATGAAAAATTATTAAAAGACTATTACGGAGATATATTTCAATGAGCACTTTAGTCACCAGGCAGGCACCCGATTTTACAGCAACCGCTGTTATGGGAGATAATTCTTTTAAAGATGATTTCAAACTTTCCGATTACCGGGGGAAGTATGTAATTCTCTTCTTCTATCCCCTTGATTTTACCTTTGTCTGTCCATCGGAGATTATTGCCTTTGATAAGGCACTGGCAAAGTTTCAGTCAAAAAATTGTGAAGTGATTGGCGTTTCCATTGACTCGCAGTTTAGCCATTTTGCCTGGAAAAATACGCCGGTTAATGAAGGTGGGATCGGCAATGTTCAGTATCCGCTGGTTGCAGATCTTGACAAGAAAATTTCACGTCAGTATGGAGTGTTGCTTGATATGGGCGTGGCGCTACGCGGTACCTTCCTTATTGATAAAGAAGGCGTTGTTCGTCATGCGGTAATTAATGATCTGCCCCTTGGTCGTTCCATTGATGAGGCTCTGCGCATGGTGGATGCCCTGGAATTTCATGAGACCCATGGAGATGTCTGCCCTGCCAACTGGAAAGAGGGCGAAGATGCGATGACGCCAACAGCTGATGGTGTGGCAGATTACCTGGCAAAACATGCTGGATAAAAGACGTATTTTCTGCTGTACCATGGCCCGGAGGAGGCTGTCTTCTCCGGAATAGAGAAGATGTTAATAGAAAAGGAGAAGTACCCATGACTAAAAAAAATGAAGTGTATAAGTGTCCTTTGTGCGGAAATGTGGTCGAAGTTATGCACACGGGTGCCGGTGAGCTTGTCTGCTGTGGTCAGCCCATGGATTTAATGAGCGAAAATACCGTTGATGCCGCCCTGGAGAAACATGTGCCTTTGGTCGAGAGCGTTGCCACTGGTTTCAAGGTTTCAGTGGGGTCTGTGGCTCATCCAATGGAAGATAAACACTGGATTGAGTGGATTGAGCTTATTGCCGATGGCAAGGTGTACCGCCAGAATCTTAAACCCGGTGATACCCCTGAGGCTACGTTTTGTGTAGAAGCTTCTGAGGTAACTGCTCGCGCATATTGCAATCTGCATGGAAACTGGCAGTCCTGATCATGTCCGCTGCAGAGGAGATGTACCAGTGTCAGACTGTGGATTGTGGATATATTTATGATCCTGATCGGGGAGATAGGCGGCGCAAGATACCTGCGGGTACAGCGTTTTCAGATCTTCCGGATGGCTGGCATTGTCCAAGCTGCGGAGCCGGGAAAAAGATGTTCAGGCCTTTGGCCGGTCCTGGTTCAACTATACAAGATGGAATTTAATCTGGAGTTATTCGAATGTCTCAACCCGAAGAAATGTATCAATGCCAGACTGTAAACTGTGGGTATATATTTGATCCTGACAAAGGGGATCGGAAAGGAAAAATAAAAAAAGGAACTTCTTTTAAGGATATTCCCGATGACTGGCGTTGTCCAGTTTGCGGGGCAACTAAAAAGGCATTTAAACCTCTCGCAGGTCCGGGGTCGGTAATTGAGGAAAATTCCTGATTGGCAAGATCTTTACATAAACAAGCATGGCTGGATCATAATCGCCAGCCACAAAAAGCTATGAAAGTCGGTCACTGGGGCGTGATCCGTTCGTAAGTGCTGCGACTTTCAGATAAAGCGCAATGCCTTGATGGCACAATAAGCTAAGAGAATCAATAGGTTACGCTATAAAGATCGCGCAGCCCGATTTTCAGATAAATAAATTCAAAACAGAACTAAAAGGATAGAACCATGAAAAAACAGCGATGTCTTGTGTGTGGCTATGAGTATGATCCGGAAGCAGGTGACCCCGGCAACGGAGTTGCCCCGGGGACTGCCTGGGAAGATGTGCCTGATGACTGGTGTTGCCCAGTTTGCGGCGCTGGTAAAGATGAGTTTGAAGAAGTGTAAATTATTCTCTTTTAACACCACCTTCCCTGATTGGGAGGGTGGTGTTTTGTTTGTTGTAAGCTGATTTTTGTATTATTTGTATAATTCATTTTTCAACAAACAAAAAAACGAGGTATTTCAATGAGTAAAACAGTGTTGTTTGCGTTTCGTGGTGATCCCATGTGTTTTGTGCATGTTCTTCTCAATGCTCTTGAGTTGGCAGAAAATGACATGGAAGGAAGAATTGTGGTTGAGGGTGATGCAGTAAAGTTAATCCCTGAGATGAGTAAAACCGATCATTTTTTGCACCAGTTATACACCAAGGTGCGCGAGAAAAATCTCATTATCGGAGCCTGTAAGGCCTGTTCAACAAAACTCGGTGTTGCCGAGGCTGTCAAAGCTGAAGGGGTTGAACTCATTGGGAGCATGGCTGGGCATCCAGCGGTTGGTGAATATCTCAGGCAGGGATATACAGTTCTTACATTTTAGGCCACCTTGAAAAATTGGCGTTTCGTCCGATCTCTGTGTCACGGGGAAATGAATAGTTTCACATATAACGAATGTGCTGCGATTTGTCATTTTCCTGTTCCTTGAGCTTGAACGAAAATTCTAATTTTCAAGACTCCTTTCGATTTCCCTGTTCTATAGTTTTCTGCCTTTATCTTTTCTTGAGGCATCAAGATTACCTGGTATTTTTTACAGTGCCTTTCTTCTTGTCTGGCAGTTAATCCCTTGTAAGAATACTGGCGTACTTTCATATCATTCTTTTTTTCTGGTGAGTGGTATGTTATCTTTTGTATTTACAATAATTTAATTACTTATACAATGAGGAGGGGACATAGTGAAACCTGTCGAGCTTGCAAAAAATGTCTACTGGGTCGGAGCCATTGACTGGTTGACCAGAGATTTCCATGGATATTCCACCAAACGTGGAACAACCTATAATGCATATTTGATTGTAGATGAAAAAATAACACTTATTGATACGGTCAAGGCTCCGTATCGAAGTGAACTTATGCATCATATTCGTGCAATTATTGACCCCAAAAAGATTGATTATCTGGTGGTTAACCATGTCGAGATGGATCATTCCGGATCTTTGCCAGAGGTTGTGAAGGAAATCGAGCCGGAAAAGGTGATCTGCTCTAAAATGGGACATAAGGCTCTGCTCAAACATTTTCATCAGGAGGACTGGCCCTATCATATAGTTACCCCTGGAGAAGAGTTGAGTCTTGGCGAGAAAACCTTGAATTTTCTGGAAACGCGGATGCTGCACTGGCCTGATTCAATGTTTACCTATATTAAAGAAGATCAGATTGTCTTTTCAAGTGATGCCTTTGGTCAGCATCTTGGCACAAGCGAGCGTTTTGATGATGAAGTGAATCAGGATGTGCTCATGTATGAATCCACAAAGTATTATGCAAATATCCTGACGCTTTACTCTCCAATTGTAAAGAAGCTCATTGCCCAGATAGAAGAAATGCAGCTGCCTATTAAAATGATTGCACCTGATCATGGCGTGATCTGGCGGAAAAATCCTGGTAAAATCATTGACGCTTATTCACGCTGGTGTGTTAACGAGGGTAAGGGAAATGCCTTGATCATTTATGATACTATGTGGGAGTCAACCCGGAAGATGGCAAAGGCGATTGCCGAAGGATTGCAGGAAAAGGGTGTCAGTTATAAGCTGCTTGATCTGCAGGTTAACCATAGAAGTGATGTAATGACGGATGTTCTTGATGCCAGTGCCGTTATCCTGGGATGTTCAACTCTCAATAATGGTTTGTTGCCTCGCATGGCTGGCTTTCTCATGTACATGAGAGGGCTGCGCCCAACGAATATCCTCGGAGCAGCCTTTGGTTCCTTTGGCTGGTCAGGTGAGGCCGTCAAGTTGATGAACAAGTCAATGCAGGAGATGAAGTTCACAATGATCCATAAAGGCTTGCGGGTGCAATACGTTCCCGAGGATGTGCATTTGCGCGAATGTGTGGAGCTCGGGCATACAGTGGCAGAGGCCTTAGAGGATTTAAAAGCGGGAAAAGAGGTTGTTTCTGTTGAATAACCAGGATTTTGTTGACAGGTGCCTGAGGCGGGATGATTATCAGATCTCTCTTGGTAGCAATGAAGGAAGATTTTCACTTAATGAATTGATGAGGTTCAGGAGGAATTGATGAAAATATTGGTTGATAAAAATATAGTTGAATTCAGCATGGATTCACCTCAGGAAACAGCAGATATGGAAGTCCTGTGGAGAGTGCTGGTTGATTGTGTCTCAGATAATAAGAGGATGGAACCTATTGGCGAATATATTCCGAGCAAGAGTAATATCGCCCGCTTTATTATTGAAGGAGTTCCATCTGAAACTGTATATACCGATGACACAGTACAGGATGAGTGTACAGTGGTTTGTACCGTTTGTAACAAATATTCGCATCTTAAACCGGGTGATTCTGTGCCTGTTTGTTGTGGTAAGCCCATGGAAGATATGGACTAACCTGTATATGCATGGCTGCAGCAAGTTGATCAATATCAACGAATAATGGGTGCCCTGAATTCTAGCTTGATAAGCTTATGAAAATGAGGACTGGGTACGTCAAAACTGTTCACTGTGAATTTTAAAAAGCCCTTACCGGTCATCGGTGAGGGCTTTTTTGGGTGAAGTACAATGGAAGTGGAACTGGGGGAATGAAAATGGATATCCTGTATGGGGATGGGCTGGTACACCAAACATGTTGAAGGGTTCCATTGGTAAAATAGATGAAGAAAGCGTTAAACAAGGACACAATGTGTGACAAAAAAGTAAATAAATATTGCCTAAAAAGGTAATATTTATTTATTATGTACATGTTGGATTCTTCGCGGGGAAGATGCTTGTTCTCACCAAGTAATGAAAACTGTTCCCATCAGGCTGAAACTCTGGCTATATTTATAAGGACGATGAATGAGGGGTCATTTTTTTTGTAAAAAAAGAAAAATCATATTATTT
>RKSL01000173.1 GCA_008633435.1 Candidatus Desulfobulbus rimicarensis
GGCGAGGCGTCAACTTAAAAGAACCAAAGAAATCTACTGAATCAGTGCTCTACTCTACCCGGTTTGAGAAAATAAAATCAGTCCCCTCATTACAGACAATTACCAAACTCCAAACTCCAGCTTATATTTTCAGAAAGTAAAAATTTGATTTGTTACAGAGAAGTTGGTCTCAAGTCATAAAACCAAGATCCGTGCTTTGAAAACTGCTGAGATTGGGAAAGAGCTGCCGCACTTCGCCGGATGAGGCGCCGAACCAGGAAACTACCGTGGCAAGATACTGTTCCACAGCCGTGGTGGGAATGACCCGGTCTTCAATGGCATTGGGCGAGTTGGCCTCAATTTTCGGCATACGCCCATAGATATCGCCGCCGTGTACCGCTCCACCCATGACATAGGCATGCCCTCCCCAGCCATGATCGGTGCCGGCACCGTTGGGAGTAATGGAGCGGCCGAAATCGGACAGGGTGATGGTGGTCACCTGGTTCTCTATGCCGAGCTGAACCAGATCATCATAAAAAGCGCCCAGACACTTATCGAGATAATCCACCTTGTGACTTCCTGAATCCAGGGGAGTATTATGGGTGTCCCAGTCGTGGTAATTCACAAAAAAGATCTGCCGCTGCGGTAAGCCGGGAAGATCATTGCGCACAGACAACATCTTGGCCACGGCCCGCAACTGTTTGCCGAGCGAGTCGCCGGATTCATGGACACCATCAGGAAAATTGGTGAATTCAACGCCATTATCAAAGGAGTCGCTCAGCTCGTTGTAAAGACGAATATCCCGCCTGCGGGCTTCGGCAAAAGATTTGACCAGCCTGTTGCCGTGATCAGCGTTAAGGGCCAGGAGCTGTTGGTACGCCTCGCCGATGGCGCCGTCTGTTCTGAAGGCATAGTAGTCATCAAAGGCATAGATATCATCGCCGGAAAACTCGAAGGCCTGTTGTGTGCCGCCGCTTTGCATAAGATTCTTGCCGCCGACGGAATATTGAATAGTTCTCCGGTCTGGTCAAAAAGATCGGCCGTCCTGGCTGCCCAGCCCGCCCGTTCCGCTTGGGCGGCATTGGCAGTCAGCCAGAGATCGCGCTGGGTATTATGGGCAAAAAGCTGCTGCGGCACCGGGGCGCCGTTTTCCACCTCTGTTCTGGTCACCGGCTCGACCAGGGTACCGACATTGCCGATAACAGCTAATTTTTTAGTGGCAAACAGATCCTGCATCCGGGTCATGGTCGGATGCAGGCCGTACAGAACACCGTCATTATAGGTTGCCGGATTGAGAGGCAGCAGCGAGTTCGCAGGCAGAGCCATATTGCCCCGCACGCTACTGTAGGCGGAGTACGACGCTCCTGCCCTCGGCACTACCATGTTAAAGGAATCGGCTCCTCCTTCAAGTAACACACAGACAATGGCCTTATACCCTCCGCTCTGATCAGCGGCTCTTGCCGTGAGCGGATGTCGCAACATTGAGACAAGAGGTGAAGCGCCCACGGCTGCGGCAACGGCCGTGCGAATAAACTCTCTTCTGTTGAATAATTTTTTCATACCGCTCTCCTATCGCTGCACCGCGTATTGCGATGATGTCATCACCAGGGCAATCAGGTTCCTGGCCAGAAAGTCTTTATCTGTCGATCTGTTTGTCTCGATAAAATGTAATAGAACCTGTCGCATGCCCGGCGTCATCCTGCCGGACAGCAACAGGAGATTCAGACGATCAAGCAGTCCCTCGTCATTACCGGTAGTCAAAAATCCCACCTCGGCGGAGACATCCAGATGAGCGGCAACCTCATAGGTATCATAGGTATAGGTTTCCAGGGCAAAGGACATCAGTACATGATGCAGCCCGTCAATCCCCAGCACCATCCGTTCCGGGGCAACCAGTCCGTGAGTTTTTAGATCAGCCGGGCCGTCGTCCGGGGTGAAATAGTTGAACACGGTCAGGGATTCCTGGGCGGCATTCTGCTGCAGAAAACTTCTCGCTGCTTCAAAATGGAAACAACTGTAATGGTAGACAGGAGAATGATCATCCTCACTCCTGCGCTCGCACTGCCGGTTCTGTGCATTGTATGCTCGCCAGAGGTTGCTGATGGCAAGCAACGGTTCTCTAACCTTGCCAAAAGTTTGCGGATTCTGATCATTGCCGTTTAATGCTTCAGGATCAAGGAGTATTGCCCGGACAACCGCCTTCATGTCCCCGCGCACCCCCTGGCCGTTATTATTAAAGGCAGCGGCAACCCAGGATATATAGGCGGGCGACGGGTTACTGGTCACCAGTCGCTGGATGAGTTGTCTGCCGATAAAGGGCCCGACATTGGGATGATGAAAGAGCATATCCAGGGCCTGGGCAAGATCCTGCTGCGCAGTTTGGCCGGCAGCAAAGGTATGGCCGAGGATATGCTTGACCCCGGTGTCGTGATATTCCGGAAAGGCAACCATGGGGCTGGTTCTGGCATGATGACTCTCGTCACCGTCACCAAAGAAAAAACCGCCGTTGTCATCACTCCAGCCGGTAAAAACACGTGCCATCTCCCGGATATCATCCTAGGTGTAGGTGGGCAGCGGCAGGCCGGTGGCAGGGTCGTTAATGGTGGTGCCGTCCTGATGCAGCCTGTACAGACCGATGGTAAAGAGCTGCATCACCTCGCGGGCATAGTTCTCATCGGGATGATTACCCAGAGTCGGATCAGCCTTGGCATTACCGAGATAGCTGAGATACTTGCCCATCATCGGGCTTAAGGTGACATCCTCAAGCAGGGTTCTGAAATTGCCGAACGCATTTTTCACCAGGAGATCATAATAGGCGGCCAGGCCATCAGGCTCGTTGATGAGCGGGCCAAACTGAGAGATCACCATAATTTCGCTCAAAGCAAAGGCCACCCGCTGTCGAAGCTGATCGTGGCCATGCACCGCAATATCCCACCAGGCATCTCTTTTGGCGGTATGGACAAGGTCGGGATATGTTTTCCAGGCAATGCCGGGCAGACGGGCTCTCATCCAGGCAAGGTGGTAGGAGGGGGTGGCGGCAAATTGGTGCCGCAGCCAGCCTGCATAGTCGCCGTCGGCCGACAGAGAAAAAATTTCTGCCATTTTGGGGCCAAAGGTGGTCCTTGCGAGAAAGGCGCTCGCTCGCTTTGGGGATATGCCTATTCCGGGGCCAGGTGCAGTACCTGAGCTGGCGGCAAGGATTGGCGGCATCGTCAGGATAAGTGATTTGCTTTTGGCAAAGACCTGATTTCCTGAACTACTGCCTAGAAGAAGCAGAAAAGCTGCAGTCAACAAACAAATACGACTTGTTATATATACTTTTTCCATGATGCTCTTTAATTAAGAGGATTGTCAGGTCATGGTCTGAACTCAACGACTCCAAAAGATCATAGTCGTAACCACGGTAATGCTCTATCGAAAACTTGCATAAAACAGGCCAGACTATAAAACAAAGAAAAAAGAGAACACTTCCT
>RKSL01000174.1 GCA_008633435.1 Candidatus Desulfobulbus rimicarensis
CAGTACCTGGCAGGCTCTGCTCACTATTCCTTATGGTCAAACTCGCTCCTATTCAGAGCAGGCACAGCAAATCGGCAACCCCAAAGCTGTTCGGGCGGTGGGAAGGACAAATGGTCTGAACCCGATTGCTATTATCGTCCCCTGTCACCGGGTGATCGGCAAATCCGGCAAGCTCACAGGTTACGCCGGAGGACTTGATATAAAACGCTTTTTACTTGAGCATGAACAGGCAACACTGGAAGGATGAACCAACATGGCAGAACCAAAATCACCAACCACAAAAAGCCATGAGAGTCTGTCACTACTGCCTGGCGCACTCACAGCTGCTGCGACTTGCAACTCAAGGTGGCCTAAAGAAAATATAGCCCCGGGGTTCAAACCTCAAGAGTAGTAAGAATCTGCGTTATTACGCCACCAATAACCTCCCTGTCCGGACGGGTTTTAGCGAACACCTGCAACCCCCAGAGACTGACCATAAGATATCTGGCCAAGATTTCCGGGTTCTTGCTTGAAGCAAGCTCTCCAGCTTTGAGGGCTTTGTCAAGGGAGTCAAGCAAAAGAGATTCCATACCCTCGAAATGTGTTTTGACCGCCTTGTGTATACTGGCATTATCAGGGGATATCTCAAGCACAGTGTTGACCAGAAAACATCCCCGCTGTTCCTGCTCGTCCATGAGCACATCACCAACAATACCAAAAAAAAATCGTATCCCATCGAGAGCTGAACCGGCTGCCTCCAGACTTTTTTTAAGTTTTTTTCTACTCTGCTGAGAGTAATACTCAAGGGTTGCCAGAAAAAGCCCCTCTTTGGAGCCAAAAGCGCCATAAATACTCCCAGGCTGAAGGCCGGTGGCCTCCACAAGGCTGGTAATGCTGCATTTACAGTACCCCTCCTGCCAGAAGACATTCATCGCCTTTTGCAAAACATCCTCACGATCAAAGCACGCTGTCCTTGCCATAATTGTTATCTTTTATCGTATAGTTATATATTTTCTTGAACAATCATTCAAAACATTACTGAACAAACACTCAATAATGGTTATTATCTTGAGCAACCATTCAATTTATAGAGAATACTAGCATGAAAACTCTCAAAGAACAAATCGCAGCATTTGACAAGGAAAAGATCAAACGAATTCCACAAGATTTCCTGGACACCATGCACACCTCTATTCTTGGTCTCAAGGCAACCGGCCTCGAAAAAAGCTGCCTGCTGACGGGTGATACGGCTCCTGATTTTACTCTTATCAATCATAATAACGAACAACGATCCCTTACCGACTATCTGAAAACATCAGCTGTTGTGCTGAACTTTTATCGGGGAGGCTGGTGACCCTATTGTAATCTTGAGCTGTATGCTCTACAGAAAAAACTGTCGGAAATTACCAAGGCAGGAGCAACCCTGGTTGCCATTGCACCAGAAACGCCTGACCACTCGCTCTCTACCCATGAAAAAAACGAGCTGGCTTTTGATGTACTCTATGATCAGGGCAACAATGCAGCAAAAGATTTTGGGCTGGTGTTTGAGCTGCCTCAGGTTTTACGACCGATATATGAAAAACTGGGTATTGATATTCCCGGCTATAACGGTGACACAACTTTCACCTTGGCAATCCCAGCCACATACATCATTGGTCAGGACGGTAAAATTACCTATCATTTCATCGATGCAGACCATACAAAACGTGTCGAACCATCCTTTATTATCGAGCAGTTATGCCATGGTTGAGTGACCAGAATATCGAACCCCTCTGGCCCAAATTATACCAAGGAGAATATTTATGACAGCCAATACCGAAAATACCCTTTTTACCCCGTTTACTTTGGGAAATTTTACCCTGAAAAATCGTATCGGCGTAGCGCCAATGACCAGAATGTCTGCCGGGGAAAACGGTATCCCCAGACAGGATGTGTTTGATTTTCTGACGAGACGTGCCCAAAACGGTGCCGCAATTGTCTACACAGAAGCAATTGTGACGGATTACGAAAGTGCGCAGGGATATCCGGGGCAGGCCCGGATTACAACACAACCCCAGATAGATGCCTGGGCCACGGTAATAAAGGGTATTCACAAGGAGAATTCCCTTGCCATCCTCCAGATGTTTCACTGTGGCCGGATGGCGTGGCCAGAGGTTAATCCGGCACACCGCGCCATAGCACCAAGCGCCATTACCCCGGTTCAGGACAACCCGTTAACGCAGTCCCCTTACCCAACTCCTGAGGCCATGAGCCTCTTTGACATCAATCATGTCATTGCGGGATTTGTGGAAACGGCCAAAGGTGCAATAACAGCCGGCTTTGACGGAGTTGAAATTCATGGGGCGCACGGTTATCTTATTAGCCAGTTTCTGTCAGCCTACTCAAACAGGAGACCAGATGACTACGGAGGGTCTGTTCCAAACCGCTTTCGTTTTGCCCGGGAAGTGATCCGCTCTGTCCGAAAAGTGGTACCAGAAGATCGTCTGCTTATATTCAGAATTTCAGACTGGGGTATTGCCGATATGGAGGTCTCGCTCTTTGAAAGCAGGGAAAACTATCAAGAAACCATCAGACTTCTGGCAGGTGAGGACATTGATGCCATCTCTGTTTCTACCTACGAATTCGGGCAAGATGCCTATGGCAGTGGAAAAAACATGGCCCAACTCACACAAGAAGTCACCAGCCTTCCCCTGATGATCTGTGGAGGAATCTTTGACCGCACAACTGCTGATCAGGCGCTGGAGCACGCAGACATCGTGCTTGCAGGTAAATCTCTACTCTTAAACCCTCACTGGGTGGAAGATGTGAAAGAGAACAAAACACTTCCCCGCTACAGTTCGGAAGAAGCCGGTATTGCCTACACGCCGGAACCTCTTGCTTAACGCTTCGCAAACTGCATCAGATGCCTGGGCAATTATTGCCCGGCAACTGATGTGTCCCCACTATTTATCGATTGTCTCCTGCAGCCAGGCAAGGGCTGCGGCTACTTTGGGAAAACCTATGGTGGAAACCAGAAGCAGCAGCGTGTGCTGCAGTTCTTCTTCGCTTGCGCCAGCCTGCAAAGCCCGCCTTGCGTGGGAATGCACAGCACCAACAGAACCCGTTGCGGCTGCTACGCCCAACTGGATGAGATGGGCAGTTTTATCATCAAGGGGACCAGCTGCGCGAGCAGTTGAACCAAGTTGTTCCACGGCCTGTAGAACTTCGGGAAAACGTTCCTGGAGAAGCTGGTAATGTTTGGGACCTTTTTTTGCCGACATGTGTTCCTCCGTCAGGGGAATAAAAAAAAGAAAAAAGAAAAAAATCTCTGCACTGAGTAAAAAGTTGTGTATTAACGTCTATAAAGTCAATCTTTTAAATGAACGAGACCAAACTATGTCCAAAATGCATGCTCAACTCCTGATCGTACCCCTCTTTATCCTGATGACTACACCTGCAAAGGGATGGACAAAAGAGCAGGCTGCCACGGTCACCATCACCTCTGTACAAATCACTGAAAAAATTTTTATGCTTTCAGGGAAAGGCGGCAACATTGGGTTGTTTATCGGGGAAGACGGCACCTTTATGATTGATGACCAGTTTGCTCCGCTGACAGAAAAAATTATGGCGGCTATCAAGGCTGTTGGCGGCTCCCGTCCCAGATTTTTACTGAATACTCACTACCATCCCGACCATACCGGAGTCAATGAGAACCTCGGGGAAGAGAGCACGCTGATTTTCTCCCATGATAATGTACGAAAACGTCTGCATGACGGGTATTTCATAAAAGAATTCTCAGCCGAGCAAGCTCCTCTTGACCCGGAAGGACTGCCAGTGGTTACTTTTTCCCATGAAATCACTTTCCATCTCAATGGGGAAAAGCTCCGTGCCGTATTTACCCCGAACGCTCATACTGACGGCGATAGTTTTATTATTTTTTCCAGGGCCAATGTCATCCACACCGGCGATATCTTTTTTAATGGCTTTTACCCTTTTATTGATGTCGACCATGGCGGTTCCCTCAAAGGGATGATTGCCGCAGCTGATACAATTCTTGCCCTTGCAGATGATTCCACAAAAATTATCCCTGGTCATGGCCCTCTGGGAGATAAGACACAGCTGCAAAATTACCGGGACATGCTCTCTACAGTACTCAAACGGCTAAGCGCATTAAAGCAGGCAGGAAAATCCATCCAAGAGGCAATAGCTGCCAAGCCTCTTGCTGCTCTTGAAGCCGAATGGGGCGATGGGCATTTCAACGGGGATCAATGGATCGAATTTATCTACTCTAGGCTGCCTTGAAAAATTAGAATTTTCGTTCGAGGTCAGGTAAGCGACCATCGGGAGACTCCGAGGAACAGGAAAATTAAAAAGCGTAGCATATTAGTCATACGTGAGCATTTTTCATTTTTCTGTGACGCAGAGATCGGGCGAGATAAGCGAGGTTACGAGACTTCGAAAGGCAATTTTTCATGGTGGCCTCTAGCATTTAGGAGGCAGCATGCGAACAATTGGTCTTATTGGTGGTATGAGCTGGGAGAGCACGGCCGGTTATTATCGGGAAATCAACCAGGCCGTAAGAGAGCGACTGGGGGGGCTCCATTCTGCCAAGATCATCCTCTACAGCGTCGATTTTGCTCCAATTGAAGCTCTGCAACACAGTGGCGACTGGCAGAAAACCGGGAAAATTCTGGCAAATGCAGCCCGGGCACTGGAGGCAGGGGGTGCTGATTTTTTTCTTATCTGCACCAACACCATGCATAAAGTTGCAGACCTGGTTCAGCCTGCGGTGACAATTCCCCTGCTGCATATTGCCGATGCAACCGGTAGAAAATTACAGCACAAAGGAGTTAAAAAAGTTGGTCTGCTGGGCACAGCCTTTACCATGGAAGAAGAGTTTTACAAAGGACGCCTGCAACAGCAATTTGGCCTGGAAGTGGTGGTGCCTGGCAGCACTGACCAACAGATTGTCCACGATGTTATTTATCAGGAGCTTTGTCTGGGGAAAATCAATCCTTCCTCCAGACAGCAATATCTCCGTATAGTGGGAAAACTTGCAGAAAAAGGAGCTGAAGCGATTATTCTGGGCTGTACTGAAATTGGTATGTTGATTTCCGAAAAAGACGTTACGCTGCCACTTTTTGATACCACCATCATCCACGCGACCAGTGCAGTTGAAATGGCACTGGCAGGAAACTGAGTTTTTACTTCATGGCAAGCATGTCACTTATTTTTGCAATGTTTTCATTTTCACTGGCGATGTCCATATCTCCGGGCCCCGTAAACATGGTCATAGTCTCATCAAGTGCAAGCTATGGCATTCGCAAAACCTTTGCCTTTGTTTCGGGTGCGACTATCGGGTTTACCCTGCTCCTGCTTTTCCTGGCATTGGGTTTCTACAGAATTGTTGCCGTTTATCCTGTTGTTCTCAAGTACCTGGCAATAGCAGGTTCTCTATTTATAATCTACATGGGCTGGAAAATAGCTTCTGCAAGAACAGATATCACAATTACCCGGCAAGATATCCCGACATTTTCACAAGGCTTTTTATTACAATGGCTCAATCCCAAGGCTTGGATAGGCTGCGTTTCAGGTATTTCATTATTTTCAACACCTGACAACACCTCCCTCATTTTGATCTTCACTCCGATGTACTTTACTGTCTGCTATCTTTCCCTGTTTTCCTGGTCAGTTCTGGGCAGCAGGATACCTCTGCTCATCAACAATCCGACCAGACTGCATACGTTCAATATCATCACGGGAGCATTATTAGGGTTAACAGCCCTCTCCCTGCTCTATGTCCAGTTTTTCTAAAACTGCCCAGCCACCTCAGGTAACATCTTTAAAACCCACGTCCAGTTTTTTCAGTTCGCTCTTAAAAAAATCACACCATTTACGCACTGTTTCCCGATCTTTATGGCTTAAAAATATTTCCGCTCTGTATCGCCCCTCAGCACTGGAAGGCAGGCAGGAAAGAGTCAGATCATCGGGCAAAGAATTCATAATATCAATTAATCCGGCTTCACCGCAGTCTGCGATAAAGTTGCAGCTGTATATGGCCCTGTTTTGTGGATAAAACTCATTCAGACAATCTGTTATCATGGGCCGAGCCATTTCAGGAAAACCGGGTACAAAAAAAAACCTGTCAGCCAGTTGAAACCCTGGCATCCTGTTAACAGGATTCTCCACAAGCTTAGAGCCAACAGGTAAATCCGCCATTTTAATCGGATGAGGGAATGCCCGCTCACCAAGCCGGCTGATGATAATCTCTTCAGCCGCCTTATGCCGAACCACATCCTGTCCGGTAAAGGCAATGGAGGCGGTCTGTCTTGTGAAATCATCGGGGGTGGAGCCAATGCCACCAAAGCTGAACATTACGGAATCAGGATCGGACTGAACCAGCAGGAAAACATCCCGCAGAAAATCAGGATCATCCTTAATCACAAAACTCGCCTTATGAACCCAGCCTCTGCTGACAAGCTGATCATTAAGAAACTTGAAATGACTATCCTGTCTCCTGCCATTTAAAAGTTCAGTGCCGATAATAACACTGTAAAACTGGGGATTGTCGCTCATGCTCTTTCTCAGTTTCTCAGCTCCGGCAATACCCTGCCATATCGACATATCGATTGCATATCTTTACGCATCGCAAGAATATGGGATGCAGTGAGCACTCACCTTTATAGACAAACAAAAAATCAACTTCTGGCAAGTCCGCAGACATTTCTAACCCGCAACGCTAAAACCAGCAGCCTCTATTGCCGCCTTAACCTGATCAATATCTGCGGAACCGTTAAAGGTTGCCGTTGACTGTTCAAGATCGACCTCTACATCTGTAATGCCTTCGAGCTGCTCAAGAGCTTTCTTTACAGAACCTGAACAATGGCCACATTTCATTCCCTTAATCTGTAATGTTGTCATAAAAATCTCCTTTGGCACGGGAAGCAATTCACTTACCGCGTATTTTTTGAATAACACCTGTGGTGGAAACCTGATGTTCAAAAACAATTCTTTCCACCCGTCCGCCTGCAGCCTTTACTTCAGCTGCGCCTACAATTTTGTCTTCGGGCCAATCTGCTCCTTTAACCAGAATATCGGGTAACAGGCTGGTGATCAATGTATGGGGAGTATCGTCATCAAAGATGACAACATAATCAACACAACCAAGGGCTGCCAGTACGCGCGCCCTCTCCTTTTCGCTGTTAACAGGACGGTTGTCACCCTTTAGTGCACGTACTGATCGGTCAGAATTAAGCCCGATCACAAGACAATCCCCCTGACGTCTGGCCTCTTCAAGATAGCTGACATGGCCAGCATGAAGAATATCAAAACAGCCATTGGTAAAAGCAATCTTACTGCCCATTTCCTTGTGCATGTAAAGCCGTTGCTGAAGCCGTTCAAGAGTCATGATTTTCTGCTGATCATTTCCCGGCCATGGCCGCTCACTGCCGGTACAGAAACGGGAACGGATTGCAAGTAAATCGTCCTCAACCAATTCCTGTGAAATAACCTCACTGCCCTGACCTGCCTGGGCAAGTACCACGCCATCCGGACTGACAATCATGGAATAACCGGCAAGGTCAAGATT
>RKSL01000175.1 GCA_008633435.1 Candidatus Desulfobulbus rimicarensis
TTGCCAAGATCTTTTTGCACTTCCGGCAACTCTTTGTGAAGGATATCCGGCATTTTTTCAAGAAATCCCCCTTTGGAGGCCTGCTCAAGGCTTGAACCCATGGCCCCGCCGGGGAGTTTATGAATCTGGACAGTGGGCAGAAAACCTTTGATCTGGGCCTCAAACTGGGCGTAATAGGGGCGTTGATCGCGAATTACATCAGATGTTTCAATAACTGCTGATTCATCAATGCCAACGGCTGTTTTGCCAAGATCCTTCATGGTCTGGATAACGGTAAGGATTGGCGGCGGACCGTAAAAGCCGGTAAAGGCATGGTCTGAGGCATCTACGATGGTGGCTCCATTAAGAATTGCCTCTGTTATCCTGCCGATATCATTGCCGTCTGTGTTATGGCCATGATAATGAATTACCAGGTCAGGATACGTTTGTTTTATGGCATCCACCAGCTCGCCGATTCGCCGGGGTGTTCCAAGGCCTCCGTGGTTTTTTATACAAAGAATGATTTCTTCCCCGGTTACATCAAGAATATCTTGAACTTTACCAACATAGTACTCGTTGGTATGTTCCGGCCCTGTGGAAAAACAGATACAGGGTTCGTTAAGTTTGCCAGCCTTGGCAACTTCTTCAAAAACAGCCTGCATGTTAGGGATATAATTCATGAAATCAAATGTTCGCCAGACATCGACATATTTTGCAAATTCACGAACAGTCAACCGGATGACGTTTTGCGGATAAGGACGATAGCCAAACAGATTAACCCCGCGACACAGTGTCTGGAACATCGTGTCGGGCATTGCCTGCCGCAGCAGTTCCAGCTTGAGAAAAGGGTCAACCTGTTTTCGCAGGATATCGACATGGACAGAGGCTCCACCAGTGATTTCCAGAGAAAAATAACCGGCTGCTTCACGTGCCTCGGCTGCCATGAGGTCAGTATGGAGCAGAATCCTGTTTTTATAGTCGGACTGGGACATATCCCGTGCAGTATTAGTGATATAATATCCATCTGCGGCTCGTAATGTCGAAAGGACAGAGGCTGTATCCATGTCCTGGGTAATTCGTGTCATATCTGTATCCGTTTGGGTCTGTTGAAATGGAGCTGACGTTGGTACTTGTCGTATCTCTGCTATGCAGCGTAGGTATTTTCGCCCTTATGATGAATTTCTGCAATCAACCGTGCCAGTTTGTTAACTTCACTGTTGTCCTCTGCATAATCGAGCAGGTATTCGTGAGTCTCGAGAAAGGATGTGTCAAAATCACCATCTTTAAAATCCGGGTCATTAAGCAGGTTAAGGTAAAAGGGAATTGTCGTTTTGGGGCCGGTAATCACAAAATTTGTCAGACAGCGTTTCAGACGGTCAACAGTTTCATTCCAGGACCAGCCAAAAACAGTCAGTTTGACCAGCAGAGAATCATAGACCTGGGGAATGGTAAAGCCCTGGTAACAAAACCCGTCAAGACGAACGCCGTACCCACCTGGAGAACGGTAGACGGTAACGGTTTTTCCGCCTTCAGGCATGAAATTATTCTTAGGGTCTTCGGCGTTGATGCGCAACTCAATGGCATGGCCACGCAGTTGAACATCCTCCTGATTAAACAGAAGATCTTTACCAAGAGCCAGTTTTATCTGAGTTCTGACTATATCAATACCTGTGATCATTTCAGACACAGTATGTTCTACCTGGAGTCTGGTGTTGATCTCCATGAAATAAAAATTACCGTCTTCCGCCAGCAGAAACTCAACAGTGCCTGCATTGAAATATTTGGCGGCTTTTGCGGCTTTAACTGCGGTCTGACAAATGGACGTGGTCTGTTCATCTGTTAAATGAAAGGCCGGGGCGATTTCGATAAGTTTCTGATTTCTCCGCTGGATTGAGCAGTCTCTGGTGCCGAGATGAACCGTGTGCCCCTGGTGATCGGCAATAATTTGTACCTCGACATGTTTGGGGCGAACAACTACTTTTTCCAGATAGACCGAGTCATCATTAAAAGCTGCCTGAGCCTCAGCTCGCGCTATATCATATTGTTCGGCAAGCTCTTCTTCCTGCTCGATGCGGCGAATACCCCGACCTCCTCCACCGGAGGTTGCTTTCAGCATTATCGGATAACCATATTCTCGGCCAAATTCCAGAGCCTCCTGCAGCCCTTTGTCACCGATTTGAAGATTTTGGGTGCCAGGAACCATGGGAATACCGGCTTCAGCCATAATCTGTCTGGCCATAACCTTGTTGCCGAGCTTATCAATGACATCTGAAGACGGGCCGATAAAAATAATGCCGGACTCTTCGCACGCCCTGGCAAAATCAGCATTCTCAGCAAGAAATCCATAGCCGGGATGAATGGCCTTGGCTCCGCTTTTTACAGCTGCTTCAATGACTGTAGAAATATCGAGATAATCAGAGCGGGGGCCATCTCCAATCCAGATGGCTTCATCGGCTATGCGGATATGTCTTGAATCTTTATCTGGTGTTTCATAAATGGCCACTGCTTCGTAGTTCAGCTCTTGGATGGCTCGAATGATCCGGATAGCAATCTCACCGCGATTGGCAACTAATATTTTTGTTTTCAATGGTACAGTTTTCCCGTTGAGTTGTAGGTTGTAAGATTGACGTAACAGAATGAATCCCCCTGCAAGATAACGACATCAAGAGGATGTGCGTGATGAAAATCACTGTAAACAATTTAATATTATTAACAGAAATGGTCGTCTTTAGCAAGAGGAAGCTGTGACGGCTGATGTTATGTCGGTGATAATTCTTTAATACCAAATGGTTATTTGTCGCCAGGTAAAGACGTATGCTGGAGGTGTGTTTGCCTGATATGTACATTTTTTCTTGAGAAATCGTACACCTTGGCCGAAGGAATATGGTATCATGTCAACTCTTCGGTCTTGACCTGGCTTTTTGATACCTACCGGGATGGTTGGATGAAACGTTTTATTTTGCTGGTACTCCTGCTTGTGTTTGCCGGGGGATTTTTTTTACAGCTGATATATCACCGTACACCCGCAGGTGATCCCCTGCTACTTGTCGGAGCAGATGCTGCACTGGTCGTTGATTGTGCTGATCCTGCACGGCTTGGACGACAGATCATTGATTCACGAATGGGCAGAAATATGACCTCTGTTGACTGGCCCTATGTGCTGAATCAGCTGGATCTGTCTGTATCTCTACGGAAAAATCTGCAACTGCAGGTTCCTGCTCTGCTGGATTGGGTTGCCAGTCCGCTTTGCCGGGCAATTTTTGGCAAACAGGTCATTTTAGCCCTGTTACCTGTTGAACCTACTCGTGTTTTCGGTAAAAAGCCGTCTGTTCCAGAGAACAATATTCTCCTGGTTGCCTCACCCCGTAAAGAGTACATTCCGTCTGCTGTGTTCACCTCCCTGGCAAGATTTCAGGGGAAGGTAAAGCATCTGAGCTACCGCAAGCGGCGAATAACCAGTTTGAGCCTAGAGAATGGTGAAATCGTCCATTACGCCTTTGTTGATGGCAACCTGGTCGCCTCACCTGGGTTACGAACTATTGAACGCACCATTGACCTTTCACTCAGCCATGTTATTGATGAACAGAGTGGCATGGTGACAAATGTTCAGTATCGCTCTTTGCGGAAAAGATATAAAGGGGATGATTTTTTTATTTACGTTGACCTTCCCCGGCTTTGTCCATTGCTCACGTCTGGTAAGCATGTTGCAAAAGCAGGTATTCTTGCGGAGGTTCTCCTCAAAAGAGGTATACAACGAGCTGCTTTTTTTCATGCCACTGATCAACAGAGCCAGCACCTGATAAGTATTTTTCAATGGGATACCAACCACCAGACAACCGAGTATAAAACGAGCCTGCCAGGTCGACAGCCGTCAACAAACCGATGGTTGCAGTTCATTCCTGCGCATATCGTGCTCTATTTCTGGACAAACTGGCTGGATGTCTCTAGGTGGTGGCAGCACCTGGAGCCGCCTGAGTCGGAACTTTCAGCCGGGAAAAATCGGCTCACTGACTCTATTACCAGTTGGATCAGGCAGCATACTGATCTTGATATGGATGCATTTCTTGCCTTGTTTGGCAGGGAGCTTGGTGTAACTGTTACCGGCATAAAAACATCGGGCTTTTTTCCTGTTCCCAGTATGTATGCTGTTATCCAGCTTAAAGACCGGCAGCAGGTTGCCGAACTTCTTGAAAAAAATATTGCAGACCTTTCGCTCAGGCATGATATGATTTCAGGAGTTCCGGTTGTCTCCGTAATGATTGCCGGTGGCTTGATGCAGCCCTCCTATGCCCTGCTTGACGACACTTTGCTTGTTGCGGACAGCCGTGAACAGATAAAAGATCTCCTTGATGTTGCCGTGCCGCATCTGTTGGATGACCCTTTTTTTAAAAAGGTGGATACCGGGATGACGCGTCCTGCAAATCTGCATTTTTTTGCCCGAACTTCAGCGATTATAGACTCGCTAAAAGAGCTTGCCTCCTGGGTGAGTATGGTTATTGCTGTGCGCGATGGGGTTGCCGGGAAGAAAAGCAAAGTTGTGGTGGATCATGTTTTGCTGCCTTTTTTAGATGGCTTTAAAACCTTTCAGGCTAAAAGTATTCGAGGATATACCTCACCTGGTGAGGTTGTTTTTGATGCTGTTGTGTTGACTTCTTCTGAAACCGAGTAATACTTTCATGAATCTTTAGTTGGATGAATAACAAAAAAACAAAAAACAAAAAACAAAAAGAGTAATAAAGAAGAGATGAAAAAACTTATCGAAGAACTCAAAGAGCTTGTTCCTTTTAAAGAGACAACGGAGGTCGGTGATCTGGTGTTGTTAGCGGCTAAAGAACCTCAGATGCTTGTATACGCCCTGGTGACAGATATTACCCGGGATGATTCACGTCGTGATGAATGGTGGCATCTGGAGATGAACGTGCTGGCTGTTCCACCCCAGTCAATTACCTGGACACTGCGAGCTGAACAGTTTACCGGGAAAGAAGTGTTTACCATGGGCGGTGAAGAACGGTTTGTGCAGGCTGTTGATTTTGGTTTGAATTCCCCGGATAAAACCGCTGATACATTTGGTGAACAAGGTGGGTTGCGGCTGGTCAAATGAACAGAACTCTTGAGTGTACTGTACAAAACCCCAGGGGAATTCATTGCCGGGTGGCCACTAAAATTGCTGAAATAGTCAGTGCTCAATCGGCTGTTATCACAATCAGAAGCAGTAAGGGGGAAGCTGATTGCAGCTCTGTTCTTGATGTGTTGAGTCTGGGAATACCCCGGAACACTCAGGTGCAGTTTACAGCAGATGCCCAGGATACGGAGGCTGTGTTACACCATCTGCAATCACTGCTTACTCGAACCGAAGATCCTTGATATGCCGGTCAGTCAAACCAGCCAGCCTGCAGATCGGGATCAGCAGACCCTGTTTGGGATCAGCGGCTCCCCAGGTATCGTTATCGGCTCTGTTGTTGTCATTACCCGTCATCGTGAACAGACCCTGCAGCTCACCCTTGACCAGGCGCAGCTTTCCGGTGAGGTGGAACGTTTTCAGGATGCTCTTGATCGTGCCGAACAGGAACTGGTCGCCTTGAGAAAGCAGTTTGGCCATGATCTTGCAGAACCTCTTGCCATTCTTGATTCGCATGTGCTGATGCTTCGTGACTCCATGATTCTTGATGGTACTGTTACCCTGATCAAAG
>RKSL01000293.1 GCA_008633435.1 Candidatus Desulfobulbus rimicarensis
ATAACTTATTAACACATTTGCGGCCTTTTTGCATTACCTTTGTGAAATATGCGGGTTAGTTATGCCGGAAGCAGTTGTTTGTATCCTTCCTTTACCAGCTTCTTCCCGTCTGTTCAAATCATGAAGTGTATCAGCATCCTGCCGGACTCTGATTCCATCGGGTTCCCGTAATTGATTAGAGTTGTCAGGGAATGAAAATTTTTCACCTGTAATATCTGATGTATTGCCAGCTGCAGTTCCTGCCGTCTGCTCAACGGCACTTTTTAGAATATCCTGACCATCTATCTGGAATCTTGTTTTCTGCATAGCATCATGAACTTGATGTGTTGTGTCACCCCAGCCATAGCCTTTGCCGCTGACAAATCCATTGATAATTTCGTGCATATTTTCAACACCCTGACTGCCCTGTTGGGTCAGGTAGTGGTTGAAATCCTGGATAGTATGCCTGATATTCTCGGGAGTTTCACTTCCATACCGTTCCATGGCGTAATTCTTTACCAGGGCTGTAGTCAAATCAGCTCCGTAAGATTCGGTAGATGTTTTCAGTTCTCTGGCATCATTGAGAAAGGAGTATGCTTCTGAAGCACCAATCTGTTTCGCCAGTTTTGTCATATAGTCCAGTCCCTGAGAATTTTGCATTGTCTGGCTGAGTGCTTCCGCACTGAACTCTTGCCTGATCTCTGGCAAAAGCCTTGTCTGTACTTTCTGAAACGTTAAATGATACTTTTTCTCCGTTGTTTCCAAGCACTGTGATTTGACCATTGGCACCGAATATTTTCTTAAAACCTCCCCCGATAGAGGCCTGAAATGTTGTACGGGTAACTTCGTCCATAGAATGAACGAAGCTGGACTTATCACTGAACGCTCTTTTCCAGTTTGACCTGAGGGCATTATCCAGACGGCTGGAAAAGGATCGTGCTTCACTGCTGGTCTGGCTGTCTCTTTGAATTTGATCCCAGGCTGTATTCCAATTTTTACTGCTTCCAAGGCTGTTTGATGCGGAAACAATTTTTTGATGCTGGGCCATAGCCCCGACAGTGACCGGGTTGAGGCCATTGACGGTAGCTTGCGTAGTCTGAAAATTACCGGTGCCGTCAACGGAGTAACTTGCCCTGCCTTCCGCCATGGTATCAACAGCTACTCCGGTGCCTTCTGTTCCGGCTGTAGTGACTGTGGTGGAGCCGTCTGCATTGACGGTTTCTGATTTTGTTCTGGTTCCGTGTCCGTCTGGAGCAATGGATACTTCCACCGGGCCGGATTTGGCTCCAACACTCATTCTTGCCGAGGCCATCATGGTGGCCATGTCACTGTCTGAGGTGCCCTGGTCGATCTGCCCGGATTGCTGCAGGGAGTTTTTAGCATTCATGGCTGCCTTGTAGCCGCCGACATTTTTATGCAGGGAAAATGCTCCGGCTGCGGCCATGTTGGAAAACCGATGTTCCGGCATACCGGCAAGCAGCCCTGCGGCCTTTACCTGCTGATTCATGGCTGCGGATGTTCCTTCCGGGGTGAGGAGTTGACCTGCCTGCGCTCCACCGGACTGGACAATCCTGCTCAGGTTTCCGGCCAGCATGGCCAGGGCATGACCGCCGAAGCGGATCAGCATCATGGGAAAAAAACTTGCCAGCATGATACCGGCTGAATGGATTACCCCGAACATTGCCAGCAGTTTGATGGAAATGGTCGGGAACGCGGCCATGGCATAAATCCCGAGATTGGATTGCCGCATATCTTCAAAGGCATAGGTGGCGTAATCCATTGCCGCCCCGTGAATCACGGCATCGGTGATTCCCCAGGTGGTGAGGAAAACAAAAAATCCGAACATCACTGACACTGCCTTGCCCACAACAGGGGTAAATAAAAAGAGGACCAGAAAGGGAATAACGCCGATGGCAATGGCGGTCATCACTGCCCGGATGATGGGGATCCACTCATTCATGGTCAGGCCGATTCCCAGACCGGTGGAAGTGATTTTTCGGTTGCTCTCCATGAGCATGGATGTTTCGTAATCGTCCTGGAAATAGAAATTGTAGAGGATTTCCGCAATCTGCCGCTGTTGGATTATCTTTTCCGGGGTGACAGCAGTTCCAGTGGTAAAGTTCAGGGTGCTGGTGAGTAGCGTTTTGCAGGTGTTCAGTTCTGCCATATTGGCCGGATCAAAATAAGCCTTGCTGCAGACCTTTTTTATGGCCTCATCGTAATTGGAAGGATTGGCATAGATGGGCTGTAGACTGTTCCAGGCATCGGTGCAGGTGACGTTTGCCCCTTCCGGATGAACAGCATCATAGTACACGGTATAGACTGCCGGATTGACCGCCTGGCTGAGGTCGGTCAGGAAATCCGTTGTGTTGTTTCTCAGATCATCAAGGGACAGGGTGGTGCCGGGCCGCACCAGTTCAAAAGTCACACAATCCTTGACATAACGGATCATGCTCGTCCTGGCATAGTTATTCTTGGGAGAAGATCCCTTGACTGATTCCAGGGCCTTGAATCCTATGCCGCCGGCAGTCGTCTGATACTCGGCACCCGGGGCGGCTGCAGTGTCGATAATATCGACCATACCCCGCTCGATTTTGTTGAGGAACCCGGCGGTAAAGACCACAGCATCCGGTACCTGGCCGATGGTTTGAAACCGGTTCAGCACCGGATCGTAGACCGTAATATTTCCCTTGGGCACAAACAAAGCCAGATAGAGAATAGCACCGAAAAAAACCGGTACGGCCCAGACCATGGGAATAACCCGTGCACCGGTGGCAGCCCTTGCCAGCCAGGCGGTCACCCCGGCGATGAGCCCCAGCACCATGATGACAAAAAGCAATCCCTGGTAACCCGAATCACTGAAGATCAGGGCAATCTTGGTAAAGGCCTGGGTGATGGGATTAAAACCGCCATAGGTGTAATACTCCATATCCAGGGCATAAGCCTGTACGGCATGGAGCATTACCCATGGCAAAATAGTTATTATGATGGAGCGTTTTCTCATTCTTCCGGCTTTATGACTTCCGGCATGTCTATGG
>RKSL01000176.1 GCA_008633435.1 Candidatus Desulfobulbus rimicarensis
TCTGCGGTTAAGCGACTTGAATCCCTTGAAGATTAGTCGCGACTTCCGCCAAAAAAGCGAAGCAACATAAGAAAAAGATTAATAAAATCAAGATAGAGTGCCAACGCACCGATAATAGCACCTTTTCGGATTGCCCCCTCGCCCTGCTCTAAGATACCCTGCTCGCCCATATTTTTTATCTTCTGTACGTCATACGCTGTCAGGCCGACAAATACCAGCACACCAATGCCGGAAATAGCCCAGTACAGTCCCGGACTTTTCAGGAACCAGTTGACCACTGAGGCAAGAATAATCCCAATCACTCCCATGAACAGGAAAGACCCCATTGCGGAAAGATCCCGCTTGGTCACCAGCCCATATACAGACATGGCACCAAACATACCCGCTGTAATCACAAATGTCCCGCCAATGGACGCCCCGGTATAGGCCAGAAAAACAGTGGACAGGGTGAGGCCGTTGAGCACCGCATATCCGAGGAATAATCCTGTTGCAGTACCGGGTTGAATTTTATCAATGCGGGCAGACAGGTAAAAGACCATGCCCAGCTCGGCCAAAATCAACACCATAAAAAGCGGCCCCCCCACAATGGACATGGCCAGGCCGGAGGTAGCTGTCAACCAGGCCACGACCCCGGTAATCCCGAGGCCAATGCCCATCCAGTTAAAGACTTTGGCTAAAAAAACCGTTGAGGCCTCATGCCGTGCCTGGGCCACGGTCAGGGTATTACTCGCATACTCTGTCTGCATGTTGTATATTCTCCTGATAGATTTATTTATTTTGTTACACTCAAATCATCTTTTATTGTAATCATTTTGCCGGGGAAGGCAATATAAACAGGATAAAATCAAGTGAAGATAGCAATCAGCGGCAAAGGCGGCGTGGGCAAAACCACTATAATGGGACTGCTGGCAGGGGCTTTACGGCAACAGGGACGTGAAGTCCTGGTCATTGATGCCGACCCCAGCCCGCATATGGCACAAACCCTTGGTTTTACCAATGCAGGAGAAGTCAAACCCATCGCCGAGATGACCAAACTCCTCACAGAACGTGCCGGTAAGACCCAAGGTTCGCCCTTTTACAATCTCAACCCGGAAGTCAACGACCTGTTGCACGATTTTATGATTGAACAAGACGGTATCAAGTTGATGATCCTGGGGGCAGTGCAGACGGCTGAGGGAGGATGTGCCTGCCCGGAAAATCATGTGCTGCGCAAAATGCTTAAAAAAATGTTACTCACAGCCAATGAAGTGGTGCTGCTTGACATGGAAGCTGGAGTCGAACATCTGGGCAGAGGTACAGTTGCCGGTGTTGACCAGCTGCTTATTGTTGTTATCCCTTCGCGTTCAAGCATCAGGACAGCCTTGAAAATTAAAGAAATGGCTGATGCCGTGCAAATCCCAAGGGTCGTGTTTGTGGCAAACCAGGTGCAGGATGATGAAGACCGTCAATTTCTTGTTACCGAACTGGGACAGACCCCAGTGGCATTTTTTCCCGCTTCATCAACTATCCGCAAAGCTGAACGAAGCGAAACGCCAATGACCACAATTACAGATCAACTTGACCACGCACCAGACCAGCTTCTTGAGGCCATATTTAAGGCAAATTGATGCTAACCATTCGATGCGCAGCCTGCAGTAAAAAAATCTGGCGCTATGATAAAATCGGCCAAGGAGAGGTGCTACGCTGCCATAAGGATCGGATCAAAAAAATGTACAAAGCCGTCATAGCCGACAATGGACGGGTTACCTGTCCCTGCGGTAAGAAAATCGGCATAGATAAGGGTACATTCTACAAAATGATCGCCAAATCTTTCACTTGTAAAGGCACCAAGAGAAACGGTTGATCACAAAAAAGTGGCTTAATACGCCCCCTTGCCACTGAACATGCAGATAATGGTTTTTACAATTATTTTTATGTCATACCAGAGGGAATGGTTCAAGACGTACCAGTCATCAAGCTCTACCCGTTCTTTATAATCATCCATATCATTGCGTTTACTTACCTGCCAGGGGCCTGTAATGCCCGGCTTCATGGAAACGTAACGTCCTGCACTCTGCTCACTGTCTCCTTTCTTATAATACTCATCAAGCTCTTTACCAACAATTGGCCGGGCACCGACCACACTCATTTCACCCCGCAGGACGTTAATAAACTGCGGAAGTTCATCAAGACTGGTACGCCTCAGAAAACGACCTATCCTGGTGATACGTGGATCTTTTTTTAGCTTGTAATTCTTCTCCCATTCTTCAGCAAGATCTGCATCTTCTTTCAATAATTCTTGAAGTTTTTTGTCTGCGTCGACTTCCATTGTTCTGAACTTCAAGCATTCAAACTCCCGTCCTGTGGCCATAATGCGCGTATGACGATAAAAAACAGGCCCTTTGCTGTCCAGCTTGATAAAGAGCATGATCAGCAACATGAAAGGAGACATCAACACTAAAAACAGAGAGGAAAACACCACATCAAAAACTCTTTTCCAACTTGAATCAGGGTTAAAATTCAATACCAGCATATCGCCAAGAGACTGAATTTCTGCATGGTGCAGTCCAAAAATATATAGATCAGGAACCAGATAAATCTGGGCACCCAGGTCACGGCATTCACGAAGCAAGCGGAAAATCTTTCGCTCCGCCCGCATGGGCAATGCGATATACACGTAGTCGATATCATTTACCTCAAGATAACTCTTAACCTTATTGAGCTTACCAATCAGGGGTTTGTCAATCGTATCAAGGCATTCCTCCAGCGCCAACTTGTCATCGAAAAAACCGACCACATCAATCCCGGCCCATGGGATTTGTTCCATCTGTTTAGCCATTCTCATGCCAAGCTCACCTGCTCCGACAATAATGGCGTGCCGAATGTTCTTGCCCTGACTACGAAAATGGCGCAAAAGCTGTCTGACGATAAGATGAGACAAAAAGATAAGAAGCGGGGTACTGACTGACCAGACGATAAATACTGCTCGTGAGTAGGCCACAGAGATCTTAAAGAGGAAAAAATAAGCAAGCATAAAGCCAACAACAGTGGCCCAGGCCTGAACAATTACCAGAAACTCGAGGTAAAGCTTCCAACCACGCCAGGATCTGTAGAGCTGAAAATAATGAAAACTGAGATAGGAAACAGCAAAAGCCGCCAGCTCAAGCCAATTATAATACTTGCTCCAGGGGATTGCGTTCCACTGGACAAGCAGCCAGAGAAAACCACAGACAAGAAGGCAGTCGAGAACATGTAAGAGTCTGTATATGAGGGAACTACGCTCCCTGAGGTTCCAGGAAATTACAGGCGACATAGTTTTTCTGGAGTCTTTTGAATAAAAGTGTACATCTTCATATACTGCTCCACCAGTTCCTGTGCATACTCAGCCGTCTTGCCAGAGAACGGGGGAATTTTCTGTAGTGCTTACCCAGATTATAGGCCACAAATTTCCCAAGATTCCTGACAACTGACTCCGGCAGCAGCGAATATTTTTTTCTGCCAGCAAGCAGGGTCAGTTCTGACAGGACGTATTTCCTGCCAGCGCCACCAGGACCACCGAACTTCATTAATTGCTTACGCTGGTTAACATGGAAGACGCCAATGTCAAAATATCGTTTGAAATCCTGAGCAATCGAATAATTATGTGAATGCCAGACACAGGCTTCACTTACATAGGCCACACAATAGCCGTTTTCAAGTAACTTTGCCACTGTCAAGGTATCTTCACCAAAAAGCTGCTTTGAGGGGAAGAAACCATGCGCCGCAAGCACATCCCTCCGGTACGCAGCGAAAGAATTGGAGATGAAAATAGTCTTGAACCCATAGATGTTTTTGTCCTGCCAGCAGCGTATCTCTGATTGTTCAGGATAGTTAAACAACCGTAAATGTTCGCTGAAGATATTGGCATCTTTTGCCGGAAGCTGACGACCATACGCAGCCGCTATGCGTTCTTCAGCAAGAGGTTGTACAAGGCGTTGCAGCGCATCAGGAGCTGTAGGGATAGCGTCCTGGGTCATGTAGACCAGAACATCACCGCTGACAAGTCCAGCCGCTAATGTACGGGTACCGCCGTGGTCAAAATCTTTGGCAGCTATCTCATGAATTCTCACCCCAAATTTGCGGGCAATTGACAGGGTCGAGTCGGATGACCCTGAATCCACCAGCAGAATTTCGTCTGCCTGAAGAGTCTGCTCGTGGAGGCTTGACATGAGGCTGCCAAGCCACTTTTCACCGTTAAGAGTCGGGATGATAATCGAAATAGATAATGTCATTGTCGTAGCATATTCATGTCCGAAAAAAACGGACCAGAATATATTTAAGCAAAGCCCAGATCATGTAGGGTGAAGGATGCTTAGTATACAAAATAATTTCGTTGGTAGCTGCTGTCAGGCGAAACCTGCGGGACATCTGCTGTCTCTGCTGCCAGCCCCGGCAATGATAGACTTTAATATTCGGAACATACACTGTATCCCAGCGACTTTTTGCTATTCGCAACCCCAGTTCTATGTCTTCTTTGTACAAAAAAAATACCGGATCAAAAATGGCTCCATCAGGTAATGCCACCTGCTCAAGCATCTCCCGACGGCAGAAGAGAAAAGCTGCGCAGGCTGCAGGTATTATCTCGATACTGTCATACTGACCGCTGTCGACTTCTCCCTGTCCACGATCCAGCCAACGCCCGTACCACGCACGGAAAATTCCCGTTGAGTCAAGCCTTCCTGTCGGCTGCATTGTTCCAGAGTCATACCCCAGGAGTCTCCCCCCCAGACAACCGGCATTTTCATGCCGGGTTAACACTTTCTTCGCTTCAGAAAAAGTCTGTTCTGTTATGAAAGCATCAGGATTGAGAAAAACAATATATTCCGATTCTGAAGCACAGTGCTGATACCCCAGATTGTTTGCCCGGGAAAAACCTATATTCTCCTCCTGATACAACACCTGTACCTGTGGCAGCATTTCATATTGCTGCAGGTACAACCTGTCAGTTGAACCTGAATCGACAATACAGATGCGACACCCCTGACCGTACTGAAGCAATGCTGCCATGCAGAATGGCAGAAAGGATTCAGAATCATGAGAAACAATAATTACCGTAATATCGATCATATCCAAAACTACAGGAAAATTTCTCTGTACATTCTGAGCAACAGATTACTCTTTCCAACCGCCCGTCTTCGGCGCATGATTGATGCAACAACTTCCTGCTCCGCCCTGCAAAGCCGGGCAGCCGTGGCAGCCGGAGAGAGTTCGGTCTTTTTGCTGGCTCGATATTTCTTCCTCAAGACTCCCACATGGGGGAAGACCCCAGCCACTCCCCGCAAGTATGCTGAAAGCTGTTTTCGTTTAACGCAAAAAAGCAGCCAGCTACACTGATACACTGCAATTGCAGGTAAAAAACGAAAGAATAGACCAGGTGAATAATTTTTCAACAGGACAAAAAAGGAATTTCGGGTAGAAAGGCGAACTGTTACACCATTTATTTTTGACCCGGTGGTGGCACTGCCAACATGATACACTCGAGCTTGGGGAACAAACAGACAGCTCAGCCCCTGTCGATTAGCCCGCAGGTTGAGATCCACATCTTCCAGGTAGGCGAAAAATTCTTCATCAAAAACACCGACCAGGGTAAAGAATTCACGTCTATACAGTGCCGCACCTGCACAGGCACCAAAAACTTCACGCTGCCTGTCAAAAAGTCCACTGTCATGCTCCATGGTGCCAAGCCTGTATCCTGCTCCGCCCCTAAGGTAGCTGTCCCCAGCCCCATCCAGAAGAGTGCGTTCATGAAAACTCAACATTTTGGCAGCAAAAAACTGATGATTGTTGTCAAAAGTTGCGTGTACCAGCTGCTCCAGGCAATCCGGGGCGAGCTCTGTATCATTATTAAGCAAAAACACAAGAGGATGCTCCCCTGCCTGAATCCCTGCGTTTACCGCAACACTGAACCCCTTGTTTTCGGAAAAGGACACCACCCTAACTTCGGGAAACAGCTCACCCAGCAGAGAAACAGTTCCGTCGGTTGAGCCATTATCGACAACAGTAACTGTATAGCTTCTATAGCTTTGTCCGACAATTGATCTCAGGCACGGCTCAAGTAATCCCCATCCATTCCAGCTGGGAATTACAATGTCCACGAACGGATCAGCGACCATCTGTTGCAGACAAGGCTCTGTTAAGCCCGCATTTCTTCGTCAGCCTGCAGTATCTGCTGCACATAGTAAATAGGCTTATCCTGGGATTCATGGTATGTCCTGGCCTGCAACTCAGCCAGCAGACCGATAGTGATAAACTGCACCCCCATGAACAACAGCAAAATAGCAAGCAGCAGCAGAGGTCTGTCACCCATAGGAGTTCCTATAACTTGCCGTTGCAGAATCATTACAAACGCGATGACAAAACCCAGTCCGCTTGACGCAAGGCCAAACATGCCAAACACATGAATTGGCCGGGTGGAATAACTGAGCAAAAATTTTACAGTTAATAGATCAAGAATTACCCGAAAGGTTCTGGAAATACCGTATTTCGAAGTGCCATATTTACGGGCACGATGGTTTACCTTGACCTCGGTGATGGAAATTCCCATACCACTGGCAATTGCGGGAATAAACCGATGCATTTCTCCGTAAAGCTTAATAGTTTTGATGACTTCCTGACGAAATGCTTTAAGAGTGCAACCATAATCATGGAGATTGACACCGGTGGTTTTGGAAATTATTTTATTGGCAATCATTGAGGGCAAACGACGGTTGATAAAGGCATCTTTACGATCATACCGCCAGCCTGTTACCACATCACAGCCTTCGTCAATTTTCTCAAGTAACAGAGGAATATCCCGGGGATCATTCTGCAGATCCGCATCCATAGTAACAATGACAGCTCCCCGGGCATAATCAAAACCGGCTGCCATGGCTGCAGTCTGTCCAAAGTTTCGACGAAAACTGACCACTACGACCCGAGGATCATTCTCCTGAAGTTGCTTAAGCAGGGTAAAACTTTGATCGGTTGAACCGTCATCAACAAAAACCATTTCGCTACTGCGATTAATTGATGTAAGAACTTCAGTGAGTTCACCATATAGTTCAGGAATATTCTCCTCTTCATTTAAAAGAGGAATAACAATCGAAAGATCCAATGTACTCTCCATACGAAAAATCAAAAATCAATTTCCGGTAACCGGAAATTTCTGCTAAAGGGTGCCTTGAAAAATTATAATTTTCGTTCGAGGTCAAGGAACAGGAAAATTAAAAAGCGCAGCATATTAGTCACATGTGAGCATTTTTCATTTTCCTGTGACGCAGAGATCGGGCGA
>RKSL01000031.1 GCA_008633435.1 Candidatus Desulfobulbus rimicarensis
GCAGAAAATTGGTGTTTACTGGTACAAAAAAAGGCATCATTCCAATCGGCTTTACCAATATACTATGTAGACTCTTCTTCAGAAGAATCAAAAAATACAACAAGAAACTATTATAGTAAAAAAAATATTTTAAATAGTAAAGAAGTGGTAAATAGTTGAATTAGTGTTTGTGCTGTTCCGTTGCAGAGGACAACTTTCAGGTTTATTGCTGTATGGCAACGGGGGATTGGAGAAAACTCTCCCCTGAAAATACTGCCATTGGCACCTCTCGTCTACGTAATTGTTGTTGATTGGGCAAGTGGCTCGTAGAGCATGATCAAAGTTTCCTTTATGGGCCGAGAGTCGCTATAATTTTATTGGAGATTTCAACTAACGTGAATGGCTTTTGAATATAATGAACACCAGGCGTGAGTACGCCGTGTTGTTCTATCGCATTGGCAGTGTACCCTGACAGAAACAATGTTTTGAGATCTGGATGGAGGGTAATAATTTTTTCCTTTAGTTGTTTGCCACTCATTATCGACATGACTACATCAGGGAGAAGGATATCAATCTGTCCTTGATGTTCAGAGAACAGTTGTAACGCTTTCCTGTGGGGCAGCCGCTGATATCCCCTGATGCCCCAATGCTTCCCAGCATACTCTGGGGCGCCCACGCACCATGGTCGCCATAGCGAAGCGGACAGCGTTCATGTTTCGTTGTGGCTGGCTGAAGTGGTTCCGCTAAGGTGGTGAGTTACAGCTGGGGAGAAGACTGTAGACGAAAAAGCCCTCTTGAGTATAATCTCAAGAGGGCTGAATGTGCTGGTGGGCCATGTAGGATTCGAACCTACGACCAATTGATTAAGAGTCAACTGCTCTGCCAGCTGAGCTAATGGCCCAGGTATTTATGAAGCCGTCTTTATCTAGCACAGGTTCTCTGTACCGTCAAGAGGGGTTGCACTTTTTCTCAGAAAGTCGCAGCATTTGACAAGGTGTCATGCCACAGTGATCAACTTTCATCGCTTTTATGGCTGGCGACTCTGGTTCAGCCATGCTGGTTTTTCCGAAAGTCACAGCATTTACGAACGTGCCACGCTGCAGTGACCGACTTTCATAGCTTTTTGTGGCTGGCGATTATGCTCCAGCCATGCTGGTTTATCTGTAGTAGAGGCTTGGGCTCCCCATGGTCTGCATAACCTGATACAGGTTTCTGCGGAAATCCCTGCGATCCCATATGCCTTGAATATGTCCACGGGTAAGAGCTTTGCGTGATTTCTGATAATCAGGTGGAATATCTGTCCCTGTGGTTTCGCGAATAACCCGTGGCCCGGCAAAACCTATCCTGCAGGAGCGAATGGCAAACTGGTAAGGTGAACATCCCAGGAACGAGGCTACGGGGCCGGCATACGAGTTATTGTCGTACACAACAATGTAGAGACCACCAGCATCAATATACTCCCGTACTGCCATGGTGCATTTGGGCATCTGAATAACCCCAAGCGTCCCTTCTTGAATACGGATGCCGCCTGTGGTGTGGACATAGGCAAGCAGTGGGCGTTTTTTGCGTTTGGCAATCTCGCAGGCCTGAACAAATTTTTCGCCTTCAGCAGACCCAACTGTACCGTTACGGAAATCCGAATAGAGCATGGTCACCACAAGGTTGATATCCTGCACCTTGGCATGGAAGGTAAGGTTGGCTGTTCCCATGCCTGTTCTGGATCGTGCCAACTGTAGACGTTCATCAAAACCTTCGTAGTTTAACGGGTTTTTTGAAAATAACTCGTTGTTAAATATTTTGACAGAATCGGGGTCAAAAATATTCTTCAGGTACCACTGATATTCCAGAGGGAAATGATGTCCACAATTTTCGCAAACACCGCAGAACTCGCCATAAAGATCCGGGATCCACATATCCTGGCAGCCATTTTTTTCAGCATTGGGGCAGGTTACAGTTCGATCCTCATTGGCCAGAGGGCTGGTATAGGTGTCTGTCAATTCAAGGGGGTCGGGTTCGGTTGTTTCGATGACCTGCGGGGCGGCTATGGCAAGGGGCCTGGCAGCCGGTTTTTTATTTTTTTTGTCAAAAACTTTGCAGTAGGCCTCGACAAATGGTGCAGTGAGCCGATTGACCACAACAGCACCTTCTCCTGAAATTTCTTTAATGACCTTTTGTGCCTGTTTCTTCTGGTTTTTCAGAACGTCATAGCGGAATGTATACCAGCATTTTTCAGCAGTTGAGTACATGGCTTTAAACATGTTTTCTGCAGGCATGGTATGACCGCCAAACCCTTCTAATGCCATTTCGCGGTATTTTTTGGAGCGCAGGGTCAGTAGTCGTTGGGTTTCCCTGGCGTTGAGATCCCAGGGAATATCGATTTGTGGTGCTTCTTCCGGGTTTTCCGCTTTTTTCTTTTTCACTTCATAGGCTCGGAATGCGCGGACACTTTTTGTTCGCAGCACCACCTCGTCTGTTGCCCGGATTATCTCTGAGCGAATGCGGGAAAAAAAATGAAAATCATCGGATTTTGCCCCAAGTTGCGGCTCATGGATAATGCGGTCAATGGTGCCGAGTTGAAGATTTTCTGCCGCTGTAATGTTGAGCTGCCGTGCGCATTTTTCTACAAGTTCCGCTGGAACTTTTCGTCCTTCTCTGACTCTGCCTTCAATGGCAGCAGCACCTTCCGGTGAGATAACTGAGTAGTATCCATGGGAAAACATGAGGCGGAAATCACTCAGGCCCACGGCCTCGGCACCACCAGAACCGCCTTCTGAAATTACCGAAATCATCGGTACCCGTAACTTGGTCATGGTGTAGAGGTTACGGGCAATTTGCTGGGCGGCTCCCGGATACTCTTCCACCGGATAGGAACCCGGAGTGAAGATATAGAAATGAATGGGAATACCCTCAGTTTCGGCCACCTGCATGTAGCGCATGGCCTTTTCGTTACCCCAGGGTTTGCAGGAGCCGCCATTGCGAAATTCCTCACCATGGCCGACTTCCTGGCCAATGATCATCACAGGTGATGTGTAGGGTTTCTTTTTTATTCGTCTGACAATGTTGGCCTTGGCGACAACCATGGCCGGGTCAATATTGAATTCGCCTTCACCACCAAGCTCAGTGTACTCCTCGTACACATTTTCAAGGATATCTTTTAATGAAAAACGCAGGGGCGAACGGACAATACGTACCCGTTCCATGGATGTCAGTCCTTCTTCGCAACGTTCTTCCAGGAAACTGATAGACTCATCGAGTTTGTCCAGCTGATTCTTGAATTCTTCCGGGGTCAGGTCGAAAACTGAATTTTCCAGTTGTGTAGCCTCGTCACGAAAGTTGGCCAGGTTGCCCCAGTTATCTGTATCTTTAATATGAATCAGGTAACCGATACGTTGGCTGATATCCTGAAGCTGTTTGGTAAGATTATTCATAATAAAAAAATATGATAATTCGGTATGCTTTTTACGCTGAAAACCGAAGAGTTATAATGCTGATTATGACGTGAAATACGGCTTAAAAGGTCAGTAGTCTGTCAAGATTTTCACGAAGATAGTCCAGGTTGGTGATAATTGCGCCACCTGAGCTGTTCTTCCCCTCAATGGTACTGTGGGTAAGAAATTCCAGAGCTCGTTGCTTGGCTTCATCCATATCCTTCCCCCAGACCAGTGCCAGTGCCAGGTTGGGGTCGTATTCGCTGGGAATAGGGTAGGAGCGCTCAGATGGTACATGGGAATAGACCACAGACCATTCGTATTGGGGTAGATCAAAACGGGTAATTGTCCCGATCCAGGGGGCGAAGTTGCGAGTGGTATTTTCTGCAACAATACGTAGTTCTATGCTTGCCCCATGGAAGGCAACATCAGTTTGGGCATAGCCCATGGGATCGCCGAGAGCCAGTCGGATCTGTTCTTTGAGCAGGTTCGGGTGTTTACCGTCGATGTAACTGATTCGGGCAGAAACGTCATTCTCCACCTGGATGCGGGTGTTGACTTCAAGTAAATAGGGCTTGCCGCTTCGGCTGACAATCCATTCCCAGGTGCCGACGTTGTCATATTTGACATGATCGGCAAGTTTTAATGAGTAGTCGACAATGTTCTCCAAAACTTGTTCTGCATCAAATTCATAATCAAAGCAGGAGTTATGGAAGCCCGGTGCCGCTTCAATCCGTTTTTGACGACCAGTGGATTGAATGGTACAGTTCCTGGAACTGAAATGGATACGTTCGTCATGGCGGGAACAGACAAGTTGTACCTCCAGGTGGTTAAAGTCACGCAGCCGTTGTTCGATGAGGACACCACCGTCACCAAACTGTCTTTTTGCATAATTTTGCACCTGGCGGTACACCCGGCGAAACTGTTCAATCCTTGTGACTTCTTCAATGCCCATACCGCCACCGCCTGCAGCGGCTTTGATCAGTACTGCGGGCTCCGGCTCGTTTTCTTCTTCCTGGACATCAAATATATTCTGGGCAATTTCCTCGGCCTCCATCTCGTTATAAATGGGCGAGGATGTTCCCGGAATAGTAGGTATTCCAAGTTTATTGGCAACCCGTTTGGTATTAATTTTGTCGCCAAGATCCCGAATTACACACCAGCTTGGCCCGATAAAGGTCAGAGGCCGGTCGCGGATGGTAACCCTGCGGGCAAATCGGTAATCTTCAGAGAAAAACCCATATCCGGGATGGATGGCTGTACACAGGGTGTGGTCAGCCACTGCGAGAATATCATTTGGGTCAGTATACCTGGTTATTTTCCAGGCGTTCTGGGCCGGGCCATCGAGTTGATTGCGCTGGACATGTTCTGAATCCTGGTCTGCATCGGTGTAGACCACAACATAGTCAAGCCCGAGATCCTTACAGGCTTCCATTATCCGGATGGCAATTTCTCCGCGATTAGCTATAAGTACTTTGCCTTGCACGAAAAACCTCTTTATTCGTATTATCTGTTTATCTGTTTATCTGAAAGTCGCTACATTTACGAACGTGCCACGCCGCAGTGACCGACTTTCATAGCTTTTTGTGGCTGGCGATTATGGTCCAGCCATACGGGTGTATCTATAGGAACGGGTTGTGCAGCCCGTCATTGTCTGGCTGCTCAGTAGGGAGGGCAAAACCCGCACATATATATGAAAAATTTATACTACTCTACTGCACCTGTCTCAACTTGAAAAGGCGTAAAATGCAAGAGTTGGCAGCTGGCGCAATTGCGGTGGCTAAATGGGCGCACACATTGTAAAATAGATTTTTTACCAGCAGAATACAGACTTCAAGGAATTTTTTGACTAAACAAACCGATTTCAGCGATGTGTTGTAAGGAGATGCACAGAAATTATGACAGATGCTAAAGAAAGCCCTGCTGGAAAAACTTTTTTCCAGAGGTTCAAAACGTTTTTTTCCCTCAAAGGCTCCCCTGATACCACCCGGGAGCTTGAGCATGAGATTCAGGAATTACTTGAAGATGGCGAAGAACAGGGGCTGATAAGCAGCCATGAAGAACAACTTATCAATTCAATATTTGATTTTCGACAGACTGTGGCTTCTGAAATTATGACACCTTCTGTGGAGATAGTCAGTGCGGATGTCCACAGCGCAATCAAGAATGTGGTCAAGCTGATAACCGATGAAGGGTTGACCAGAATTCCTGTTTACGACGGCTCTGAGGATAGTCTTGTCGGTATTCTCCATGCCAAGGATTTGCTCAGGATATGCAGCCTTTCCGATAAACAGCCTCTGCAGCTCAAAGATGTACTCAATGCTCCGATGATTATTCCTGAATCAAAACCGATAACAGAATTACTGCGTGATTTTCAATCACAGAAAAATCACATGGCCATTGTCGCCGATGAGTTTGGCAGTGTCAGGGGGCTGGTCACCCTGGAAGATGTTATCGAAGAAATTGTTGGCGAAATTGATGACGAGCATGACCAGGAAGAGCGGGAACTCCGGGTGGTCGACGAGCAGACAATTGTGGTTGATGCTAAAATTGAGGTGGAAGAAATTGAAGACTATTTCCAGTGTACCCTGCCTGATGGGGCCTATGAATCCGTGGGTGGGTTGATCATTGCTCGTCTCGGGCGTGTCCCTGAAAAAGGGGATGAGGTGGTTGCTGCCGGTCTGCACTTTACTGTTCTTGCTGCAGATCAGCGTCGGGTGCAGCAGGTGAGAATCAGGAAAAAAATATGAGCCTGTCTGACCTGGAACAGCCATTGCCAAGGTTTGCCACATTTGGCGCCGCGCTGTGTTCAGCTGCCCTGCTTTTTCTAGCCATGCCGGGCAGGTTTTCCTGGTGGCCACTCATCTTTGTGGCTCTGGTGCCTTTGCTGCTGGCTCTCCCCGGACTTTCTCTGCGACGTGCTGCATGCATGGGTTTTTTTTGCGGACTCGTATACCATATCTCCACCATGTACTGGATAGTTATTGTGATGGGCAGGTATGGGGGGCTGCCACCATGGATTGCCGTAGCCGGGATGACCCTGCTTGCCAGTTACATGGCCGGGTATTTTGCTGTGTTTTGTCTGCTGCTCTCCCGGCTGTTTATCACACGAAATCAGGGGGGCGTGTCTGGTCGTTTATTGCTTGCCGCCCCATTGTTCTGGGTCGGGCTTGAATATTTGCGTGGTGTTGCCTTGACAGGACTGCCATGGATGGATCTGGGGTATGGCCTGTATCTGCATCCGTTGTTTATCCAGGTCGCAGATCTTGGTGGTCAACCTTTGGTGAGTTTTTCCGTGGTGCTGGTTAATGCCCTTGCGGCTGTTGCCCTAAGGAGGGTGTTTCCGGTTGCCGGAAAATCAGGACAACACAATCTCCCGGCTGAGGCCACTGCACTGATTATACTTGCAACTCTTGGATTGTATTCAGAGATGCGTTATCAGCAGGTCCTCACAACGATGCAGTCCGCAGAGCAGGTCACCGTTGCTGCTATTCAGGGAAATATTTCACAGGATGAAAAATGGACCCGGCAAAAAAAAGAAGAGACAGTGACCCGTTATCTGGCTCTTTCAAAAGAGGTTGTCCTGGCAAACACAAACAAACCTGAGCTGATAATCTGGCCTGAAACTGCGCTGCCTTTTTTCCCCCAGCAGGAGCAGAAGCTGATGGCCAGGGTTGTTGATTTTATCCGAGAGCAGCAGGTGGGGCTGCTGACCGGTGCTCCTGTCTATGAAATGCATCCGGTCTCACAGGTTGAGGTTGCACAACGTCGTATTGATCTCTATAACAGTGCCCTTCTTTTAGACGAACAGGGAAGGCTGGCTGGACGATATGATAAACATCATCTTGTGCCATTTGGAGAATACGTCCCGCTACGCCGGGTACTGTTTTTTCTCGAACCGCTGGTTGAATCGGTGGGCAATTTCACCAGTGGCTCCCGTTTTGCTCCGGTGACTCTGGGAAAAATACGGGCAGGGGTGCTGATCTGTTTTGAATCTATATTTCCGGGCATTGCCAGGCAGGAGGTTGCATCGGGCAGTAATTTGCTGGTCAACATGACAAACGATGCCTGGTATGGACGAACCAGCGCACCGCACCAGTCGTTGGCAATGGCCGTTTTCAGAGCAGTGGAGAACCGGCGCAGCCTGGTGCGGGCAGCTAATACCGGAATAAGCAGTGTTGTTGATTCTGCCGGCAGGATACGATCCCGCTCAGCGCTGTTTGTTACAGCGGCCATACGTTCCCCTGTTGAGTTGTTGACCTCTTTGACTATTTTCACCCGTTGGGGGTATGTGTTCGGACAGGTTTGTTTTGTACTTATGTTCCCACTGTTCCTGTTTTGGCGCATAAAAAAGGATGAGTTGACAAAGGGACAAACTCCTTGTTGAGACTTATGACAAGACTGTTTATGGTAATGTGAAAATTTTTGTTGGATGGAAAATATCTTTGCAAATATCTGTGGTCTGGCGTAAAAACCTGGGGACGTTTTTTGCTTTTTGTTTGTTGTATTGTAACTAGTGCCTGTCCCAAAATGGTCTTTTTGTCCGATCTCTGCGTCATGCTTAAAAAATAATGCTGGGAATATCCGGCCTGCGCTTATTTTTTCGCAATCCTCGGAGTCTCCCGTCGGTCGCTTACCTGAGCTCGAACAAAATTCCTCATTTTTGGACAGACACTAACTATTCAGGTGGGTGCAAAAAACTTGCAAAACCACTGAGTGTAACTGATCAGATGTGCCTGCTTACCTGAAGATTGGGTACAGCTGAACAGTTACTTTGTTTTTTACTTAACCCGTTGTGCGTAAGGTCGAAGAGATGGCTGATATTACCGAAGCTGCTGAAGCAAAACAGAAATTGCAGGACCTGAAAGAGAAAATGCTTGCGTTGAAGGAGCATCTTTGACTTAGACGGTAAAAAACTCGATATAGAACGGCTTGAGTCTGAGACCCTGGCCCCTGAATTCTGGAACGATCAGGCGCAGGCGCAAAAGGTACAGAAAGAGTTGGGTCAGCTTCAGGATCTGGTCAAGAATTGGGAACGCAATTTTGAGGATCTTGAAGAAGCTGACATGCTGCTTGACATGGCCATTGAAGAAAACGATGCAGAAACCCGAAAAGAGGTGGAAGCCTCCCTTGATGACCTCAAAGATCGGGTGGACATGGTGGAGCTTGAGTGCATGTTTGATGGTGAACATGATGCGGCAAATGCCATTTTAACCATCCATGCCGGAGCCGGAGGAACCGAAGCCCAGGACTGGGTGGGTATTCTGATGCGTATGTATTTGCGCTGGGCAGAAAGCCGGGGGTTTGGCACGGACATTTTGGACTACCTTGCCGGAGATGAGGCGGGTACCAAATCGGTGACCATCCTCATAAAGGGGAAAAACAGCTATGGCTACCTGCGTTCGGAGTTGGGGATTCACCGCCTGGTGCGGATTTCCCCCTTTGACTCTTCAGGGCGGCGACATACATCTTTTGCCTCGGTCATGGTCTTGCCGGAACTCGATGATACCATTGAAATTGATATTAACGAAAAAGATCTGCGCATAGATACCTACCGTGCCAGTGGTGCTGGTGGTCAGCATGTGAACAAGACTGACTCTGCAATCCGAATCACCCATCTGCCAACAGGTATTGTGGTGCAGTGCCAGAATGAGCGTTCTCAGCACCGCAACAAAGATATGGCCATGAAAATGCTCATGGCACGGCTCTATGAACGGCAGCAGGAGGAGCAGATTCAAGCCCAGGAAAATCTGCATGGGGATAAAAAAGAGATTGCCTGGGGCAGCCAGATTCGCTCCTACGTGCTTCAACCCTACCGGATGATCAAAGATCATCGCACCAATGTGGAAGAGGGCAATGTTGATGCCGTACTTGACGGACGTCTTGATTCCTTTATTAAAGCATATCTGCTTTGGCAGCCCTGATTCTTCTGCTTCCATGCGAATATGGGGGATGGTTTTGACCTGGCTGGTGTATTATGAGTTCGGTTCTTCTTGATTCCCGGGCAGCATCATGTGCCAAATGTGGAGCCTGCACTGTGGTTTGTCCGGTGTACCGGGCAGACGGCTGCGAGTCACTGACAGCCCGTGGCAAGATGCATCTTGCCGCCTCTGTTCTTGCGGTTAATCCTTCGCAGGATTTTGAGGAGTTGTTTTCCCGATGCCTGCTTTGCGGAGTCTGTGAACAGGTCTGTTCCCGCCAGCTGCCCATCACCGATATTATCTCAAAAGCCCGTAGTAGGTTTTCGTTGTTTTATGGGGAAAAAGGCGTGCAGAAGGCCGCGGCAAGGACAGTCCTGGATTATCCTTTACTCTTAAAGGGGCTGGTACGTCTGGGGAGTACGATTAAGCAGCTTGATGCTTTGCCTGAAGACTCCGGGTTGCGTTTGAAACTGGGATTGCTGAAATCTGCTCCTGCAGAAAAGCCAGCCAATTTTTTTGAGAGTAGTGGAACGTCTGACGTGCTCTATTTCAGTGGATGTCTGGCTCGGTATCTACAGCCTGCAGTGGCAAGGGCAACCAGCTCACTGCTTGATCTGGGGAATCTACGCATGGCCGCACCTGCTACGCAGCGATGTTGTGGCCTGGCAGCCTGGAGTAGCGGAAAGCGGGAAGATGCCCGTGTACTTGCCAAAAAGAATATTCAGGCTTTTGCAGGCTCTGATCAACCCATCATAACCTCCTGCGCTTCCTGTTCCAGCCAGTTGCTACGTTATCCTGAGTTGTTTGCAGCAGGTTCCCGCTGGCAGAAACGGGCCGAGGATTTTGCCGCAAGGGTACAGGAATTTACGGGTTTTTTCAGGGATGTATTGCCCCCGATTGTCGGAGAAACCCCTGAAAAGAGGCTGCGTGCATTTTATCATGATCCCTGTCATTTGCGTTATACCGAGCAGGGACAGAAGTCGCCACGATTGCTGCTCAGACATGCTGGCGTGGAGGTGGTAGAGCCTGAGGATGAGCCAGCCTGTTGCGGGCAGGGAGGGCTTTTTCACATTGCTTATCCTGATAGATCGGCAAAAATTTTTGCTAAATCGGCCAGGGGCGCACTTTCTCAGACTCCCGACTATATTACCACCACCTGTTCCGGCTGTCTCATGCAGTTCCAGGAGGGGATTGCCCGCAGTAAACACAGGGTGGAAGTCATCCATCTCGGAGTACTGCTTGTCCGGCTTTATCCGTAACAGAAGACAGAAACCAGAGGACAGAAGACAGAGTGAGTTTCCGCCTGTGGCATTATCACTGCGAATATCCATTCCGGGCTTCTGTTTCATCCTTTGTTGTGCCCGGTGCACCGGGAATGCTGGTTTCTCTGAAAGTCGCAGCACCTGTGACCTTGCCATGCCGCAGCGGCCAACTTTCATAGCTTTTTGTGGCTGGCGAGTATGGTTCAGCCATGCTGGTTTCTCTGAAAGTCGCAGCACCTGTGTTCTTGCCATGCCGCAGCGAGCAACTTTCATAGCTTTTTGTGGCTGGCGAATATGGTCCAGCCGTGCTGGTTTATTCGCATGAGTACCCTGGAAATTCTTCTACTCCCTGCATTGTGGAGCAGAGTTTTGTGTTATTTTTGTTTTTTGTTTTTATTTTTTTATCTTAAAAACATAGCATGAGGAAAGTATGAAAAAGAATACATCATTTGTCCACTTGGGGTTTTTGCTGCCCCTGGCTGCTCTTGTTCTTCTCAGCGGGTGTTTTCATCCTTATTATGCTGCCATGGAAAAGGTGGGAGTCCATAAACGGGACATAATGGTTGATCGGGTCGAGGCCGCCCGGGATACCCAGGCTGAGGCGCAGGAACAATTTAAGTCAGCCCTGGAACAGTTTGATTCGGTGGTCAAACTTAAAGAAACCAACTTGAAAAAGGCCTACGACCGGCTTAACAGCGAATACGAGGCCAGTGAAGCCATTGCCGAAAAAGTCAGCAAACGCATCAGAAAAGTGGAAGATGTTGCCGAAGCCCTGTTTGATGAGTGGGAAGACGAGATCGGTCTTTATCATAATAAAGAATTGCAGCGAGCCAGTAAATCCCAGTTGCGAAAAACACGAACCAGATACAGTGAAATGCTGACAAGTATGCATCAGGCAGAGGCCAGCATGGAGCCGGTATTAAGTATTTTTTTAGATAATGTTTTATTCTTAAAGCATAACCTGAATGCCCAGGCCATCGGCTCCTTGCAGGGAGAGTTTGCCAACCTTAAAGGGGAAATCGAGACATTGATCCGCAAAATGAATAGAGCCATAGAATCATCCAATAAATTCATTGCTCATATTCGAGAATAGGATGAAAGCGCGATGTAACATCTCGTGATGTCGTTAATTCTTTCGCTTGTCATCCGGTGCATCTGCCTGCATGCAGGGATTGGCTAATCAGGAGCTGAGCAGCGTTTTATGCTGTTTTTAGTGTGAGGCGTGTTTCCCGCTGGATTTCCGTCTGATTTTACCATAAAATGATTATATGGTAAAAAAATAACGATGAGGTGGCTGGCGAAATGTTGTCCTGGAATACTTTGGGAAGTATACTGGGTATGGATTCGGTGCTGTTAATTCCGTACATCGGGTCAGACCTGGTTTTTGAAAAATTGTCAGTACGTAGATGAGTCGTCTTATGAATATTGTGTATTGTGAAAGATGTGATGGCAAGAACCTGGTAACTCAGAAGCAGCTCGGAAAATATCGCGAGCATCCGCTACCCTGCCGATTTTGCGGAAATGTAATGGCTCCTGATACCATTTTCACCCCCGACGGTAAAACTCTTCCCAGAAATGTGCTCGAATCGAGTAAATATCGTCTCCTTTTTATTGATGATGATAAAATATACCTGGGGCTTTCCCAATCTATTCTTGGCCGGGATTATAAGGTCTCCATTGCCTCTTCCGGTGCCGAGGGTATTGCCATGGCCAAGAGATTACAGCCGGATCTTATCCTCCTTGATGTCGGCATGCCCGAGATGGATGGTTATGAAACCTGTGTACGCATAAAAAATACCCCCTCTATCTGGCATATCCCCATATTTTTTCTTACAGCTCAGACCGAGAGTGAACTTATGTATAAAGGGTTCAGTCTGGGCGCGGTGGATTATATCTGTAAACCTTTACAGCTCAATATATTACACGCCAGGATTGATATGCAGTTCAGGATGAAACAATTGTTAGAGCAATGCAAATAATGCCTTTGTTTCATTTTCCCTCAATTGGCTGGTAAATCGGTAAAAAATACTTGTCCTTCCCAGTGACTGTTGCTAAAAGATCTAGCAGTGCAACGTCTTGTTATTCCATTGGAGGATGATGTGAGTATTCGGAGCAACCTGGAAGCCCAGGAAAAACAGCTTTTATCTCCCTATGCCTGTCTGAGCAGTCAATCACGGGGGCGTTTTCATAATGAGGAAGACACCTGTGATTTACGTACTGTTTTTCAGCGTGATCGTGACCGTATTCTGCATTCCAAAACTTTCCGCCGGTTAAAACATAAAACCCAGGTTTTTCTCGCTCCTGCCGGAGATCATTACCGTACCCGCCTGACCCATGTTCTTGAAGTCTCCCAGATTGCCCGTACCGTTGCGGTTTGCCTTCGTCTTAATGAGTATCTTACCGAGGCCATAGCCCTGGGACATGATCTTGGCCACACCCCTTTTGGTCATGCTGGTGAGTATAGCCTGAATAAACTCCACCCCGGTGGATTCAAGCATTATCATCAGAGTTTGAGGATTGTGGATTTTCTCGAAAATCACGGCGAGGGGTTAAACCTGACCTGGGAGGTTCGTAACGGGATAATCAAACATTCTAAAGGCTACCGCGATATTTTGCCCACAGGCTCCTCGGAACTCTCTGCAACCCTGGAGGGGCAAGCTGTCCGGGTTGCAGACATCATTGCCTACCTCAATCATGATATGGATGATGCTCTTCGTGCAGAGATGATTCAGGAATCAGATTTGCCGGATCATTTACGTAAAGTCGTGGGGGATAATCCTTCCCGGAGAATTGATGCCATGGTACGGGATCTGGTTATGGAAACCCTTGATCGGGATGACGGCAATATGTATCTGAGCAATAAAATGCAGAGCATTATTAGCGAGATGCGAAGTTTTTTGTATGATAATGTCTACAGGCACGAGCTTGTTCATAACGAATTTGAAAAAGCCATGAAGATCATTCGCGATCTGTACAACTTTTTTCTTGAGCATGAATTTCCCCATGGTGAGCAGCCGGAATGGATAAAGCGTACCTTGCCAACCACTCCGGAAGAAGAGAAAAAGCTCCATCGGCATGTCTGTGATTTCATAGCCGGAATGACCGATCGCTATGCTCTGGGGATTTTCAGTCAGATTTTTATGCCCACTCCCTGGTCTGTCATGTAAAAAATGCGTTTCTTAATCCTGGCCCGTCTTGTCAAAATGTACTGATTGATTTAGCTTCCCTTCAGCGTCTATTTTCCCTATACTGTATGCTGTCCGGCAAGGTGTCTGCATGTTTGGAGGCAGCCTTCCCCTGTGTAATATAATTGCGTGGAACTATTCAGGTGGGTGCTGGAAGTTTGCATAACCACCGGCCAGTAACTGTTCAGATGTGCCCGAGATTCAAGTAATCAGGTCGACGAGCTATAGCCCGCCTATGCGAGGAGGCCTGATCGCTTGAAGATTGGGTACAGCTGAATAGTTACAATTGCGTTAACTTTTAGACAACTCTATAAAAAATGTCGGAAAAATACGATTTACCCAAAGCCTATGAATTCGCTGAAGTAGAAAAGCGTTGGTATGATTACTGGATGGAGCAGAAAACGTTCAGTGCGACAATGACAGAAGATGACAATGGCGGCAAAAGGGATGCTTTTTCCATTGTTATCCCTCCTCCAAACGTTACCGGCGTTCTCCACATTGGCCATGCCCTCAACTGTACTTTGCAGGATCTTCTGGTTCGTTATCATCGCATGAACAATGATAATACTGTCTGGATACCCGGAACTGACCATGCCGGAATTGCCACCCAGAATGTGGTGGAAAGGCAGTTGGCCACTGAAGGAAAAACCCGTCACGATCTTGGGCGCGAAGACTTTATCGAGCGCGTCTGGGAATGGCGGGAGGAAAAAGGCGGAACCATAATTAATCAACTCAAACGGATGGGTGCTTCCTGCGATTGGGATCGGGAACGATTCACCATGGATGAGGGGTTGTCCACTGCGGTACGGGAAGTTTTTGTTCGGCTTTTCAATGAAGGACTGATCTATAAAGGTGATTATATCGTCAACTGGTGCCCCCGGTGCCATACAGCTCTTGCCGATGATGAGGTCGAGCATGATCCCACAGAGGGTAAGCTTTATCATCTCCGGTATCCTTATGCCGACGGCTCAGGGGAAGTTATTGTTGCTACCACCCGACCGGAAACCATGCTCGGTGATACGGCGGTTGCTGTGCATCCTGAAGACGAACGCTACCAGGGGTTGGAAAAAATCGGGATCAAGCTGCCCTTGACAGACCGGGTTATTCCTGTGGTACTGGATCATCATGTCCAGCGTGAGTTCGGGACAGGGGCCCTCAAGGTTACGCCTGCCCATGACCGTGATGATTATGAAATTGGTCTACGTCATGATCTTGAGCGGATCAAAATCATGGACGATCATGGCGTAATGAATGAAAATGCAGGGAAATATGCTGGCCTTGATCGTTTTGACTGCCGTAAACAGATCGTTGCTGATCTTGACGCGCAGGGCTTTCTCAAAGAGATTGAGGACTATCAGCATGCTGTAGGTAAGTGTTATCGCTGTACCACCGTTGTTGAACCGACCACTTCAAAACAGTGGTTTGTTTCTGTCCGCCCACTGGCGGACAAAGCCGTTGCCGCTGTTCGGGATGAGCGGATAAAAATTTATCCAAACACCTGGTATAATACTTTTTATTCCTGGATGGATAATATTCGGGACTGGTGCATATCCCGGCAGATCTGGTGGGGACATCGTATTCCGGCCTGGACCTGTGAAGAGTGTAAGGAGCTGATTGTCGCCACAGAAGACCCTACTTCCTGCAGCAAATGCGGCAGCAGTAAGCTGCGTCAGGAAACCGATGTACTTGACACCTGGTTTTCTTCTGCACTCTGGCCGTTTTCAACCCTTGGCTGGCCTGAAAAGACCCGGGAGATGGAGATTTTTTATCCCACCTCCGTGCTTATCACCAGTTTTGATATTCTCTTTTTCTGGGTGGCCAGGATGATGATGATGGGATTGCATCTCAACGATAAGGTGCCTTTTCACGATGTCTACCTGCACGCGCTTGTCAGGGATAAACATGGCAAAAAAATGTCAAAATCCACCGGCAATGTTATTGATCCGTTGGAAATGATAGGGCAGTTTGGCACCGATGCCTTTCGTTTTACCCTCACCGCTTTTGCGGCCCAGGGACGTGAAATACGGATGGATGAGGAACGAGTTGAAGGGTATCGACGGTTCATAAATAAATTATGGAATGCCGCCCGTTTTGCCCAGATGCATATTAAGGACAGTGATCCGCAAATTATCCGGGTTGCTGATGATCCGGCCAATCTTGCCCTGCTGCATCAATGGATTTTGAGCCGTACCAATGCAACCATTATAGAGGTGAGAGCGGCTCTTGATGGCTATAATTTTAATGATGTGGCGTCCAGTCTTTACCAGTTTACCTGGCATGAATTCTGTGACTGGTACCTTGAGTGGATCAAAGGCGAATTGTATGGTGATGATGACAATGGGCGCGAAAATGCCAGAGGAGTTTTGCTCTGTGTATTGGAAAACATTGTAAAAATGCTTCATCCTATCACCCCTTTTGTCACGGAAGAAATCTGGAGCCAGCTACCCGGTGAGCGCAGTACCATAATGCTGGAAAATTTTCCTGAGGAAAATGAACAATGGAAAAATGATGCTGCAGAGCAGTCCATGGAGCTGCTCATGGGGATTATCTCCGGCTTTCGTACCATCCGCAGCGAAGCCGATGTACATCCCACTCAAAAAATCGCGGCTTCGGTTATCTGTCAAGATAAGGAAAAAGAGGCGGTTATCCGCAAGTTCAGCTCATCTATCTGCTCAATGATCCGTGCAGATAAACTCACGATTATGTCTTCGGGAGATGTCCCTGATGATGCCGGTCATGTACTGTTTGATGGCATTGAAGTATTTGTGCCCCTCAAAGGGCTTATTGACGTGGAGGGTGAGCTTGAAAAACTTGCCAGGGAACACAAGAAAATTGATAAGGAGTTGATTCGGGTTATTGGCAAGCTGCGCAATCAGAAATTTCTTGATAATGCCCCTGAAATGGTCATTCTTAAGGAGAAGGACAAGCAAAAAGAGCTTGAAACCCGGTTGGCAAAAAATGCTGAATCTGTAGCCCGGCTCAGAAAGCTTCAATAACACAGAAAAAAGCGTATTGCCGGAGACTATTATGGATGCCTACCTGCTTGATGCCATGCTCCATGGTTTTCTGCGCGAAGACCTGGAACACGGAGATGTCACCACGGACGCCATTTTTGATGACAGGGCTGTTGCCGGTGTCTCTGTGCATGCGCGACAGAGGCTGGTGGCTGCTGGTATGGAAAAGGTTGCCGCTCGGGTCTTTTCTCTGCTTGGCCGGGCAGAGATCCGCTGTACAGAACTTGTTTCTGACGGCATAGAGGTAGAGGGTGGCGCTGTCCTGATGCGTATTAAAGGCCCGGTTCGGGTTTTGCTTAAGGGGGAACGGGTGGCCTTGAATTTGATTCAGCGTCTTTGTGCCATTGCAACATTGACCAGACGATATGTCGACGCCGTACAGGGGCTTGATGTCGCAATCGTTGATACCCGCAAAACGACACCGGGCTTACGAATGCTGGAGAAATATGCTGTCCGTGTCGGCGGCGGCAAAAATCATCGCTATAGTTTAAGCGACGGCGTGCTGATTAAGGATAACCATATTGCCGCCTGTGGCTCCATTGGCCGGGCTGTGGAACGGGTTCGGGCAGGGGTGCCGCATACGCTTGCTGTTGAGGTTGAAACCGATACACTTGAGCAGGTTGAAGAGTGTTTGCAGTGCGGGGTGGATATTATCATGCTGGACAATATGGATAATGCTCTGCTCAGGCAGGCGGTTAAGCTCATCGATCATCGCGCCATTGTCGAGGCATCAGGAGGCGTAACTCTACAAACCGTGCGCGGTGTTGCTGAAACAGGCGTTGATATTATTTCTGTGGGTGCCCTGACCCATTCAGCTGGTTCCTGCGATATCGGACTTGACTGGCTGTAAAAGAAACCGGTAAAGCTGTTCTGGTGTATATCTAGAGTGGTTTGTCTGACATGGCAAAACCGCGATCAATGGCCTGATTATTTATGCGTCTTTTTGTTGCCCTTGACCTTCCTGAGCATATTGGTGACCGAGTGGCACGTCTTGGCTATGGCCTGCTTGGTGCACGGCTTGTACCTGCCAGCCAGTTGCACCTGACCCTTTGCTTCATAGGCGAGGTGGAAGGGGGAATATATTTGGATATATGTGATGCTCTTGCACAGATTGAATTCCCTGTGTTGTCGTTGCAACTTGATGGTGTGGGGTTTTTTCCTCCTCGTAAAAAACCCAGGGTGGCCTGGGCCGGGGTTGCTCCCTGTGAGGAGCTGAAAATGTTGCAGAAAAAAGTAGAATCAACGCTTTTTCGTCTTGGTCTGGAGCTTGAAAAAAGAAAGTTTTCCCCGCATATTTCTCTTGCCCGGCTCCGCCACACCCCGGTATCCCGGGTCGGACAATTTCTTGAGCAGCATAACCTTTTTATGACAGAGCTCTTTCAGGTCAACGAGTTTATTCTGTATTCAAGTGTTCTTAATGAGCGTGGTGCGCGTCATGTTGTGGAGCAGAGATATGGCCTTGGTTAACCAAAAGATGTGGCATGGACGAAATGACGAAATGATGGGGAAATGAAAAAGGGTGGTAAATAGACTGTTTACCACCCTTTGATATTGCTGGAGGCGACGAGCGGATTTGAACCGCTGAATAAAGGTTTTGCAGACCTCTGCCTTACCGCTTGGCTACGTCGCCTTGTTATGTAGCGGCACTTTATACCATAGTTTATAATTTTGACAAGGGGAAATACCATTTAGCAGAGTTCTTTTGTCCGCACACGGCATACAAACAAAGGGATATGGGTATTAGGGGTATTGAAAAATGGGAACCACGATAGAGGCATTGATTCAGGATCATGACCAGGATCTTGAGGAGTTGCAAAAAAAAATAGGTTACAGGTTTAGCAATATCAAACTGCTACAGATCTCCCTGATCCATAGTTCTTTTGCCTTTGAAAGGCTTGACTGCGGACGACATAATGAAACACAGGAGTTTCTGGGAGACGCGGTGTTAGATCTTACTGTCGGCCATTTACTCTTTGTACGTTTTCCGGAAATGCGTGAAGGCAAGCTCACCAGAATTCGTTCAGCCCTGGTTAATGAAAACGGTCTCAGTGAAATGGCCCGTTTGTTTAATCTGGGAAAATATCTTTTGCTTGGCAAGGGGGAAGATGCCTCCAACGGGCGCGAAAAGCCATCCATTCTCTCTTGTGCCTTTGAGGCCATGGTTGGGGCAATGTTTCTCGATGGTGGCTATGGCGTAGTTGAAGCGTTTGTCCAGAGAACCTTTGGGCCTCTGGTCGAGACTAAAGGTCATGCACTCACCTCAACTGATGCCAAGAGTGGCTTGCAGGAACGGTTACAGGAAAAATTTAATGAAGGCCCTTCTTATGTTCTGGATGCAGAAGACGGTCCTGCCCATGCCAGAGAGTTTACAGTATCGGTACAGTTTCGTGATGTTACGCTTGGTTCCGGTCATGCCAGTAATAAAAAGGAAGCGGAACAGCAGGCTGCAAGGGCTGCTTTGGCGTATTTGGATAAAAATCTGGATGTATAAAAATATAAAAAGAGTATACGAACTTAACCTGTTGACGGGTTACCCTGGCTCAATAGAGGGAAAATGGATCATGATGAAAATACTAGTACGTGTGGTGCCACTATTACTGCTGACGATTGTTTACAGTAGTCTTTGTCGTGCCAATAATATGGCTTTTCTAGACAAGCAGCGTATTCAGGCATTAAATGATGGTGTGTTCGAGATTGTCACCCCTAAACTTGAGAGTGATCGCATAACCTATGCCAGAGAATTGCCTTTTGATTCTTTGGATTATGTTGAGCGTAATGAAAAATTTCATAGTATAGGGACGGCTTTTTTTATTAATGACAAGGAGTTGATGACTGCGGCTCATGTTTTTGGGTTAATGTATTTCTCGCTGTACCAGGATTTTTTCATCCGGGATACCCAAGGCAATATCTATCCGGTTAACAAGATCCGGAAGTATTCAACTGTACGAGATATGGTCATTTTTGATCTTAAAAAATACCCGGAAAAAATAACGTCACTGCAGCTAGATGGAACTGTCGAGATTGGCGATACTGTTTTTTCAGTGGGAAATGCTCAAGGGGAGGGCATTGCTTATAGAGCCGGGCAGGTTGCGTCGTTCACCCCGGAGCGTGAGTTTGGTCAGTGGAAGGACATCCGCTTTACTTCACCTGCCTCGCCGGGAAACAGTGGCGGGCCGCTGCTTAACCTTGATGGGCATGTTGTTGGCTTAATTGTTAAAAAAAATCAGAGTGAAAACTATAACATAGCCGTTCCTATCACTGAATTGAAAAAATTGCCTGACAATGCTGTTTTTCATATTCGCAATGTAAGAGCAGGTATTTACGGGGTTGATGATACTGTTGTTCGGGACTGGAAATGTACTGCGCCGTTACCCGCTGCTGTTGCTGAGTTGGCTCATGTGGCTCAGGACTCTCTTGATGGTCATGTCGTGGCTCTGGGCAGAGAACTTTCTGAAAAAGTGAAAGATAAAGGGTTTCCCCGGGGGAAAAGGTTTCGTGATTATCTCAGAAATCAATCCATTATCAAAGGACTGGCACCATTGGTGCCTGGAAAAGACTTTGCCACATGGAGTGTAGATGGCTGGCTGGGTACAAAAATCCCGCTTTCAGCCCACCAGAATGTGTATAAAAGCAGAGGGCTTTTCACGGATCTGCAGCTGATGGTGGAAAAACCCGCTGACATGAGTTTGCGTCAGTTTGTTGATTCGCCAAAGGTTGTCATGGATACAATGTTACAGGCTGTTTCCTTGCCCCGTCGTGTCGGGACAGAAAACATCCCCATGACAAGCCTTGGCGAACCGGCACAGACGGCCATGGTTGAGGATCGTCTGGGGAGAAAATGGGTCACTGCTCTGTGGAATCTCCCATTTGACGATATGTTTGTTTACACATCATGTGTCCCGTGTCCAGGCGGGGTTATGTGCCTTTTTGACAGGAAACGAAACGGCTTCAGAAAATATGGATATTTTGACTCACTTAAAGAGGGGTATGATGAGTTCACAGTGGGGTATGTGGGGTCAGTTGAGGACTGGAATGAATATTTTAGTCTTGGAAAGAGCAGAGTGCCCCGGATTTTTTCCGAGAGCAAAATGGCACTTGCTGATAACAAATTTCAGTTTTTGCTTCCGGAGTATACAGTGAATTTTTCAACAGAGAAAATCACTTCTGACTCAACCGTGCATATGCATATGGGGTATTCCAACCGTGAATTACTTGGCGAGGATGTCCTCCTTTTTGAACTTTTTCCGGTGAAGGGTGCAAAATCGCATTATCAGATAAAGCCCTATTTTGAGCCAGGTGTGTTTACTGAAGACAAGTATAAAGTACGCTGGCATGAACTGCTGGCCCATCAAAGTGATTTTTCTGGAAATCCGATAAATAACCATGGAAAACAAATAATTAAGCACCCTGTTGATGCAACAAAACGCACCTTCCCCGCTTTTGATGGAACAAAAATTACCAGAATGTTTGCTGTGGGATGTTTTTATGAACCCTCTGTAAAAAATATAGAGAAGGATTGTGAAGGGTTTGGGCAAAGCGTTCATTTTATATCCAGATGATTACAGACAGCACTTCATCTGAGTGAGTTTCATGCCACTGGTTATTCCCATTTTTATTCCCCATGAAGGGTGCCCTCATTGCTGCGTATTTTGCAACCAGCGTGGTATCAGTGGTTTTGTTGAAAATACCGTGTCAGCACAGGATGTGCAACGGATTATACGCGAATGGCTTGATCGGGATAATGGCAGGGCTGCATTGGTTCAGGTTGCCTTTTATGGTGGCAGTTTTACCGGCTTGCCTGTACACCGTCAGCAGGAATTACTGGATGCTGTCGCACCTTTTATTGCCCATGGGCAGGTCGCAGGAATACGGCTGTCAACCCGTCCTGATTATATTGATACTACAACAGTCGATTTCCTTAAAACCCATCATGTCACCATCGTGGAGCTTGGGGTACAGTCAATGGTTGACTCTGTGCTTACAGCGGCTGGCCGGGGGCACCTGGCTGCAGATGTTGATCGGGCCATGGCCATATTACGTGGCAGTGGCCTGGAAACAGGTATTCAGCTGATGGTTGGTCTGCCCCGGGAAAGCCGGAGCTTCCTGCGGTATACTGTTGACCGGGTGATTGCTCTTTGTCCTGATTTTGTGAGAATTTATCCAGTTCTTGTGGTTAAAAACAGCAAACTGGCAGAGCTATATAGCCAGGGACGCTTTCAACCCTTGACACTTGGTAAAGCAGTGATTTTAACCGCCTGGATGAAGAACCGTTTTGACGATGCAGGTATACGTGTGGTGAGAATGGGGTTACAGGCTGGGAAGGAATTGGAAAGTTCTTTTATTGCCGGGCCATGGCATCCCGGTTTTGGGGAGCTGGTCCTTTCTCGCCTTATGTTCAACAAGGTCAGGAAGCTTCTTGCCGACAGAGATGTCGATACTCCTGTCAAATTGTCAATTTCGTCACAGGATGAGTCTGTTTTTCGAGGTATGAAGTCACAAAACATTATAAGGCTGCAACAGCTTAACCTGGCAAACCGTTTTACCTTGCTCTTAACTCCTGGTCAACAGAGACAGACAGTTATTCTCATAGCTTAATCAATATCTACCTATATTTATGCTTAGTATTACCGATCTCAGCCTGCAATATGGCTCAAAACATATTTTTCGCAACGTCTCAGCTCAAGTGTATGACAGCGATCGAATCGGCCTTGCCGGAGTAAACGGAACCGGCAAATCCACCTTACTTAAAATTATATGCGGTCAGCAAGAAACCGACCCAGGTGTGGTGACGAGGGCATCCTGGTTTACGGTTGCGTATCTTCCCCAGGAAATTACCATTGATTTAGGCAGTCGTACCCTTTTTGATGAGGCTGAACGGGCTTTTGATGAGGTTCTCAATCATCAGCAGGAACTCGATGAGATCGGCAAAACCCTGGAAGGGCTTGCCGAGGGTGATCCTCAACTTGAACCTTTGCTGGATCGTCAGGGGGAATTGCAGCACTTGCTGGAAGGGCATGATGTTTTCAGGATACGTTCGGAGATTGAACGTATCCTTTTTGGCTTGGGGTTTTCCAAAGAGGATCTTGACAGACCTGTAGCTGATTTTTCAGGTGGCTGGATAATGCGGTTGCTACTTGCAAAATTGCTCTTGAAAAAGCCCTCTCTTCTTCTTCTTGATGAACCCACAAATCATCTTGATCTGGATTCGTTGACATGGATGGAAGATTTTCTTGCACAATACCCGGGAGCGATGGTCATTATTTCCCATGATCGGAGTTTTCTTGACCGGGTGACCACCAAAACCTGGGAGTTAAGCCTGGGCCGATTGACAACTTATAAAGGGAATTACTCCCATTATCTTGTCGAAAAAGAACAGCGTATGGAGCTTGAACGGGCAGCCTATGAAAATCAACAGGCAATGATCAAGCAGACAGAACGATTCATAACCCGGTTCAGAGCCAAGTCAACCAAGGCCAAGCAGGTGCAGAGTCGGGCCAAGCAACTGGAAAAACTTGAGCGGATAGAGTTGTCTGAAACAGAACGTACTATTCATTTTTCTTTTCCTCCGGCCGCATCGTCTGGAAGAGATGTCCTGCAGCTGCAGGGGGTGAATAAAGAGTTTGATGGCAAAAAAGTGTTTAAGGATGTGAGTTTTGACCTGCAACGGGGAGACAAACTGGCTGTTGTCGGGGTTAACGGGGCAGGGAAGACAACCCTGCTGAAAATCATGGCTGGTCTTGAACCGGCAACAGGAAAGATCAGGCAGGGCCATAATGTGATTCTCACGTATTTTGGCCAACATCAGGCCCAGGAACTCAGTGGTGAACTGACAGTACTTGATACAGTGTATCATGCTGCTCAGGATATGACTATCACCCAGGTACGCTCACTTCTTGGTGCATTTCTGTTTACTGGAGATGAGGTGGAAAAGAAGGTGCAGGTACTCTCCGGTGGAGAAAAAAGTCGTGTTGCCCTGGCAAAAATGCTTATCAAACCGGCAAACCTCATGCTCCTTGACGAACCGACCAACCATCTGGACATCACCTCCCAGGAAGTCCTGCAGGAGGCCATGCGCCAATACGAGGGCACAATCATTGTTGTTTCACATAATCGGTTTTTTGTGAATTCTTTTGTCAATAAGGTTCTTGAAATAAAAGATGGCAAGGCAACAATGTACCTGGGCAATATTGATGATTATCTTGCAACAAGAACTCAGGCAGAGACCGATGCTGCCGTTAGAATAGATCAAGGGGCAGCTGATCAGAAAACAAAGTCTTCATTTGATGCAAGAGATCGCAAAGCGCAACGTCGGGAGAGGGCAGCCAGACGACAAAAATTGAGCGGCCGATTGAATCCGTTGAAGAAAAAAGCTGCAGTTGCTGAAAAAGAAATAGAGCAGTTGGAAAGGCGCAAGGATGAATTGGAATCCTTAATGGCCGATTCTGAATTATACGCTGACCAAAAACGCTGGGCAGAGGTCAGTAAAGAATATACTACTCTCAAACGGCAACTGGAACGCCACTACGAACAGTGGGAAAAAGCGCAGGAGCAAATTGAACTTCTGGAAAAAGATAGGTAATTTTTCAGACCTGTTGGGTAACAAAGGGCCGTTTGGGTGAAACCCCAAACGGCCTTTTGTTTTACGCTGTTTCTGATAACCAGTTACATAAAATGTCAGGTTCTTCAGAGGATCATTTGACAAAGATTTTTAAGGCATTGAGAGCCTCATAGGTCAAACCACCTGTTGCCAGGCCATTTTTTCTCTGGAACTGATCAAGTGCTTTCATCGTACCACCACCCAGTGCGCCATCAACCGGGCCGGGGTCAAAACCCTGGTCAGCAAGAGCCTGCTGAATTTTCAGTACAACGTCTTTAGTCATATTGGTATCGCAAAGAACGGGCTGCCATGACATCTGCTCGTCAGTTACTTTGACCGTTTTGCTTACAACTTGACGCTCTTCCTTAATAGGTGTGCGAATTTCTTTTGCCGGTGAAACCAGAGTTTTGACCTTAATAGTTTTATACTCTGCAGGCACAGATATTTTTCGTACTTCTGCTGGTTTGTCAGTAACTCTTTTCTTGATGGTTTTGAACTTGGCGGGTATCTCAACCTTTTTCACAGCTGCCGGGGTTTTGAGGACCTGCTTCTTGATGGTTTTGTATGTTGCCGGGATGTTCACAAGACACATGATATCGCCAGTGGCGTAATCAATTTTGTCAAGCAGTCCACTACCTTTTTTCCAGGCAGTACGTGCTGGCTTGTCAATAACCTTTATTTCTACGGTTTCATATACAGGTTTGGTTGCCTCGAGCTTGTATGTTGCCGGGATAACTTCAACTTTTTCTTCGATGGTTTTGTATGTTGCCGGGATAACCTCAATTTTTTCGCTAGGTTCTTTAACGACAACTTTTTTCTCTACCCACTCGTAGACCGCAGGAATCACCTCGACTTTTTCGGCAGCTTCACGTTTCAGAATTTCTTCAGTAACTGTTTTAAAGGTCGCTGGAACCAGAACTTTAGCATAGCACTTGCCCGGCTCTGCATTGGGTGGAAAAAGGCTGGCACTCGGATCCTGAGCTGCAGTGGACACAACCGCCATCGCAAAGATCAGGCCTGCAGACAGTGAGAGCGCAAGTGATGATTTACCAATTTGTTTCATTGTAGCTTCCTCTTTTAAGTTGGTGAATGGTGTTCATAAAAGTCGCATTTTTAACGTGTCAATCAGGTGCTCCGGAGTGCGCAGTCAAAAACCCGTCTAAAAACGATGTAGTGATTTTTTATAACTCCATAGAATATAACAGGAGAGTCTATAAGATACAATAATACTTACAAAACAGTAAGTTGTAAGTCAAGGATTTTTCAAAATTCTTATGAAATCCGAGCTTGTATATATTCAATTAAAAATTTGATAACACAAAAAACACATTTCACGGAAAAAATCCAGAAAACAACGTTTCGTAAAGTAAAGAAGTGGTTAGATGTAATACACGGTTGACATGATAATTGATGGTGATCGAATGAAAAAATGTATGTGAATTCGTTGTCAAATGCGTCTGTTGGATGTCATTTCGAATACATAATATCAATAAAATCCCAGCTATAAGCGTTATCAAAATGGTCAAAGTTTTCTCTGTCAAAAAATGGACGTGAGTGAGGCTGTTGTGTATAATGATATGTAGTATTATCTTTGACAATTCTGTAGTGAGTCATTAGATATTGCCTAGTTAATAATCATATGATTAATAGATGGTAACTCTTCAGGTGGGTGCAAAAAACTTGCACAACCACTGAGTGTAACTGATCAGATGTGGTCGAGATTCAGGTAGGTAAGCGAACCTGTGAGACTCCGAGTAGGCCAACGAGCTATAACCCGTCTATGCGAGGCGGCCTGATCGCCTGAAGATTGGGTACAGCTGAACAGGTACAATAGATGTTTTATGTCTATCCGAAAGTCGCAGCATCAGTGAACGTGCCATGCCGCAGTGACTACTTTTATACCTTTTTGTGGCTGGCTGACCTGATTCAGCTATGCTGCGTAGATAGGAGCTTTCCCATGCCAGACGTAGGATCAATATTGAGTACAATTTCTGAGTTCACGAGTTCTGTTTTTAGCAAAATTGCAGAGATGGCTCAGTCCACAAGTATCCCTGAGCAAATTCAAAATGTTGATATTGTCGGGTTGTTTTCAAATCCATGGTTTATGGTTCCTTTCATCATTTGGCTTGGCTATATGATTTATAAACAGGCTTTTAGGGATCTGATCATAGTTGCCATAATTATCGCTCTTTGGTGGGTATCCGGCACGGACTATATGCAGACACTTGTTGTTGGGGATGAGTTGCAGATCAATAAGATTCTTCCTGTTTTGTTTGGCGGGACAGCTATACTTGGTTTTATTATCTATATGTTTTTTGGTCGTTCCTGATGATAATTTTTATGCTCTCAAGGATAGCTGATGGAGTTTAAAAACGCAATTTTCATTGTTACAGAGGAGCATTCCTGCCCGATTTACAATGTCGGTGAGGAATTTATGGTGAGAGATTTGGCTCTGACTGTAGATTCTGGAAAACCTGTCTGTTTAAAGATGGTTCATGAGCTTATCCAGGGGCAGGCCGGGACAGCATCCCTTGAACGTTTTACTCAGCAGGGAACAGCGCGGGCAAAGTTTGAGTGTGGTGGTTGCAGCGGATTGATTCGATTCGAATACAAAAAAGAAAAAGAGTTTGCCACCTTGCATATGAAACTCCTTGCTACCGCTGATAGACGAGCTCGAATGCAGCATGTAGGGAGTTTTTATCCTCTGCTTCGTGAAATGGAAATTTTTGAACCTCTGGGTGATAATGATTTGCTTGATTTGACAGAATTGCTCAAGTTTGAGAAGTATGAGGCAAACAAAATTGTCATCAACAAAGGGGATCGCGGCAATCGGTTGTATATCGTTTTATCAGGCTCTGTTGCTGCGGTAAAAGACGGCAATGAGGTGCTTGGCGAGATGAAAAAAGGAGACATCTTTGGAGAGATGAGTCTTCTGTCCGGTGAACCGATAATGACCTCGGTTTACTCGAGAACCCCTGTGGAGGTAGCTACTCTCAGTGCGAAAGATTTTAAGCATGTTCTTAATAAGTATCCAACTCTACAGGTGTTCTTTTACAGGCTGCTGGTTAATCGTGCCCAGGCAAATTCGCTAAGCTCTGGAAATATCAGCTCCGGAATGACTGGCGAGCTTGCTGAAGTTAACTCGGTGGAGCTTTTTCAACTGATCAATTCCAGCGGAAAAACAGGAAAGATTGAACTGCTCTTTGCCAGTGGCAGCGCAACTGTTCTATTTTACGAAGGTGAAATTGTGCGAGCTGTTTTTGGGCATCTTGATGGCAAAGATGCTCTTTTTGCCATCCTTGCCAAGAGTGAAGGTACTTTTACCTACACTTCAGGATTATCTGAAGGGGATGAGCAACTCCCCGTTATTGGGGGGTTTATGGGGCTTGTTATGGAGGGGCTGCGTCGTATTGACGAGGATGAAGACGACTAGCATTGGCGTCTAAGCTGTAGTCTTGATTTGAACTTTCATGCGGCTTAGTGGTCTATCCGAAAGTCGCAGCACCTGTTAACGTGCCATGCCACAGTGACAGGATTTTAATGGTTCGAAGTCTTCAGTATCTGTTATGGCTGGCTGGTGATGTTGTTTAAGCTCTGCAGGTGTATCAGGTAAATTTTTGAAAAATCAGGCAGGCATTTGTGCCACCAAACCCATAACTGTTTGACATAACGGTTTGGATTTTTTTCTGTCTGTTCTCGCGAACTATATTCATGTCTGTGGCCACAGGGTCGAGTTCTTCAATATTTGCTGAAGCCGCAATGAAGCCATGTGTCAGCATGAGTAAGCTGTAAATTGCCTCATGAACTCCTGCTGCTCCCAGAGAATGACCAGAGAGTGATTTTGTTGCACTGATTAACGGTATCGTATTGCCAAAAACGGTTTTGATAGCCTGGAGTTCTACCACGTCGCCTATTGGTGTGGATGTACCATGGGCGTTGATGTAATCGATAGGATTTCTTGCCATATCAAGCGCCATCTTTATACAACGTACAGCCCCCTCACCGGATGGTGCAACCATTTCATGACCATCTGCTGTTGCGCCGTATCCTGTCAGTTCCGCGTAGATTGTTGCCCCGCGTTTGCGCGCATGTTCAAGCTCTTCTACCACAATAACCCCGGCACCATTGGCAACAACAAAGCCGTCTCTTTTGATGTCGTAGGGTCTTGATGCCTGTTCGGGGGTGTCATTGAACTTAGTGGACAAGGCTCCCATGGCATCAAACATTGAAGTTTGTGTCCAGTGTTCTTCATCACTGCCACCTGCAAAGACAATATCCTGTTTGCCAAGTTGGATCTGCTCCATGGCCGCCCCAATGCAATGAGCGCCTGTTGCACATGCTGAGGAAATGGCATAGCAGGTTCCCTGGATTTTAAAAGGTGCTGTCAACCCGGCGCATACCGTGCTGCTCATGGTTCTTGGCACCATAAACGGGCTGAGTCTCCGTAACCCTTTTGTACGCATAATGTCTGCACTGGCAACAACGTTTTCAGCAGAGGTTCCACCAGAGCCGATAATTAATCCTGTCCGGGGGGAAGAAACTTCATTGTTAGTAAGACCGGAATCTTCAATAGCCTGGCTCATGGCAATATAGGCATACGCAGCTGCATTGCCCATAAAACGGAGTAGCTTTTTGTCGATATGATCTTTGATATTTATGCTGGTAAAACCTCCCAGACGGGATCTCAGTCCCAATTTTTCGTAAGCGGGCTGGTAGGTTATCCCGGACTTTCCAGTCTGCAGGGCTTTGAGGACGTCGGGGAGAGTATCTCCAAGCGGCGAAACAATTCCCATTCCTGTAATAACAACTCTTCGCATTAGTACTATTTTTTACGCGTCTCTGTGGATGAGAAAAGGGCCGCAGCTCTGACAGACCGGCATCACTTCCACACTATTAATATTGATATGTGGGGGCATCGAAGAGACCCAGTAGACAATCTCCGCAATATCATTTCCAGTAATAGGATCAGTACCCTGGTAAATGCTTTCTGCCTTATCTGCATCACCATGGAGACGGACAATGGAAAACTCGGTCTGTGAGAGTCCCGGTTCTATATTGGTCACCCGGATGCGCGTATTGACGAGGTCGGTGAGCAGGTTACGGCTGAATTGTCTGACAAAGGCTTTACTGGCACCATAGACATTCCCGCCCGGATAGGGGTAGGTTCCGGCCACTGAACCCATGTTAATGATATGCCCCCTGTTCCGGGCGACCATTGCCGGTAGCAGTTGCCTGGTTAAATGATACAGTCCTTTGATGTTTGTGTCCACCATGGTGTCCCAGTCAGTCAGGCTGGCCTGTTGTGCCGGGTCAACCCCCAGAGCAAGCCCGGCATTGTTGAGCAGAACATCGACCTTGGCAAATTGCTCAGGTAGACTGGTAACGAAATCCTTGACTCTGTCCACTTCTCTGATATCAAGAACAACCTGATGCATCGGCGTGTCCGGAAATTCATCGGCCAGCTCCTGCAGACGCTCTTCACGCCGACCGGTAACAATGAGCTGCCAGCCTTCCCTGGCAAAACGACGGCCGCAGGCCAGACCAAATCCGGAAGTTGCTCCGGTTATCAATGCAGTTTTCATAGGCTTATAAGGGTAAAAAATAATTCTTCATTCGCATCTGATGCTCAGAAGATCAGGGCGCAACACTGAGCTGAATTACAATTATATCTGAAGCGTTACACGGAGTAAATGTTCATCAACTCCACTCTAACAGGAAAGCAGTTTTATACAGAAAATACAACATTTTTCCAAGTGGGTGTGGAATTTGTCTGCGAGATGATTATAATAACTCTTACTGGCAAAAAAGAGAGTGGTTAAAACCAATTGTATTCCAATTCCGGAGAAAAAGATGCTCAAGAAAAAGATGCTTAAGGCGTTGAATAAACAAATTAATGCTGAGATGTATTCCAGCTATCTCTACCTTTCTATGGAGTCCTATTTTCAGTCTGTCAGCCTTGGCGGTTTTGCTGGCTGGATGCGCAGTCAGGTACAGGAAGAGCTTTATCATGGCATGAAATTTTATGATTATGTTAATGAGCGGGGTGGCAAGGTGACCCTTGAGGCCATCGATAAACCGGATGCAGACTGGAAAACACCCCTGGAGGCATTTGAGCATATTCTGGAACATGAACAGATGGTCACCTCTTTAATTAATTCGTTAATGGATCTTGCTGCAAAAGAGCAGGATCACGCCACTAAAATTTTTTTGCAGTGGTTTGTTTCCGAACAGGTTGAAGAGGAAGCCTCGGTAGGAGAAGTTGTCGATAAGTTGCGGTTGATTCAAGACAATTCTTCAGGGCTGTTTTTCCTGGACGCAGAACTTGGGAAACGAACGTTTACCTTGCCGCAAAAAGACGACTGACCCGCCTGTCCGGTGTGGCAAATGTTGTGATTCGTTAACTGTATGGATATAATAACAAAATTCAAATGAGTACCCGAAAAATAAAAAAACAAGTGCTTGGCCTTCTGGAGGATTCAAGCCTTGAGACGACCCTGGCGACTTTGAGCGACCTTCCGGTGAAAGATGTAATTAACGCGCTTTTTTCAGCTATCTGTAGAAGTAATGAACAGGTTCGCTGGCATGCAGTAAGCTGTATGGGGTATATGGTGCCGCGTCTTGCTGCAGAGGATTTTGAAGAGGCTCGAATCATCATGCGCCGTCTGCTCTGGAGCCTTAATGATGAATCCGGTGGTATTGGCTGGGGCGCTCCTGAAACCATGGCAGAAATTATGAGTAACGATGAACGGCTGGCTGAAGAATACGTCCATATGCTGTTGTCATATATGCGTGAAGACGGGGAAGAGCCATGGCAGGACGGCAATTATCTGGAGCATGAAACCCTGCAGCAGGGGTTGCTCTGGGGAGCCGGAAGACTTGCCCAGACTCGGAAACAACTGGTTGTAGATAAAGGCATGGCTCGTGACCTTCCACCATATTTAGATGCTGCAGATGGAATGGTTCGGGGGCTTGCTGTTCGGGCAATGGGATTGTTGGGTGAGCCATCCCCTCTTGATCGTATTCGGGCTCTTTGTGATGATCCGGAGATGGTCAGGGTGTATGACAACGGTAAGGTAACATCTGTATCAGTGGGAGAGCTTGCCAGCCAAACATTGCAGCGGTTGGCAAACTAATGGCTTTTTTTGCTCACGCAGCATGCGTGCAAATGGCTATTGATCAGGGGGATGTTGTTGCAAATCTGGCCAGGTGCAAGGAAATGGTGGTTGCTGAACGCTTCCCTGCTGGAACTCTGGTTGTGTTACCAGAATTATGGGCAACCGGTTTTGATTATCCCCGTATGGCAGCTCTGGCCAGAGAAACACCAGGTATTTTACAGGAGCTCTATCAGCTGGCAAAAGAGTGGGATATCTGG
>RKSL01000177.1 GCA_008633435.1 Candidatus Desulfobulbus rimicarensis
GGAGGTGATGTGATCGACTTTATCAGAAGACATGATGGGATCAGCTTCAAGGAAGCGGTGGCACGACTCAGAAGTCAAAATCCAGGTAAGCGGAGCAAAGCGAAGACTCCGGAAACCGGAAGCCAGAAAAAACAGCCGGTTAAAAAGAAAAAAGATCCCGATCCGCCACTGCTAACGCCAGCCCATTATAAACTTCTGCAAAGAGTGGTGAACTTCTACCATACTGCATTCAACGAAGATGCAAGAGCACTCGATTATCTATACAATGATCGTGGAATCACAAATAAAAGCCTGTTCAGTGATTATAAAATCGGCTTTGCCAACGGAACTCTTTTAAATGTTCTGCCTTCTGATGGAAAAACAATAACCCAACTTAAAGAACTTGGAATCCTCAATAAAAAAGGAAAAGAACACTTCTACGGCTGTGCCACCTTTCCCCTGTACGATTCAAATACCAATCCGGTTTCAATGTACGGCAGAAGAATCCCTGAAACCGGAAAAGGAGCAGATCACCTCTACCTGCCAGGAGAACGAAAGGGACTATTTAACCGTCAGGGGATAACAAACGGAACAGTTGTTCACCTCACCGAGTCCATCCTGGACAGTTTAACCCTTATCAATGCAGATACCAGAAACACAATTCCCTGTTACGGCACCAACGGTTTCACCAAAGATATCAGCCGGCACCTGAAACAGTCCGGGATCACAACAGCCTATATCATCTTTGATGCAGATAAGGCCGGAAAAGAAGGCAGTAAAAAACTTGTACCCATTCTTGAAGAGGAAAAAATCAAATCCTATCCGGTAACTCTGCCTGAAGGATTGGATATAAACAGCTTCTTTGACCCGACAAAAACAAAAACAAAAACAAAAACAGAAAACCCGGCAGCAGCCTATAACGATTGTATTCTGCTTGCTGCCGGTCTGGAACCTGCTCCCCCATCCAAAAGCGAATACAAGCCCCATGAAACCGGTTTTCACTTCACAGCCTGTGAACGCAGATACGAAGTAAAGGGAATCGACCGTAAAAACAACAAGCTGAAAGCAACTGTCAAGGGAGTAGCAGAAAATCAGAAGAAGATACGATTCCACGTTGATACCGTGGATTTCTATTCAGCCAGATCCCGTGCATTCCTGACCCGTGGCCTGGCTGATCTCTTCGGCGTAAAGGAGCAACTCATCAGCGAAGATCTTGAAAAACTTCTCGAATATTCCGAGAACTACCAGGCACCTGTTGAAACAGATCAAGCTCAATCGCAATTACAAAAAATAACAGAAAAAGATAAAAAAGAAGCCCTCAGTTTCCTGAAAAACCCAAACCTCCTGAGCCTTATAACAGAAGATCTGGAAACCATAGGCTTTACCGGTGAAGAGATGAACAAACTCCTCTGTTATCTGGCAGCAGTTTCGAGAAAGATGTCTGATCCACTTTCAGTCATGATCCAATCCAGATCCGCTGCGGGAAAATCCTGTCTCCAGGACACCATTCTATCCCTTATCCCGGAAGAAGACTTTATCAAATACACCAGACTCACAGACCAGGCATTGTTCTACAAGGAAACAGATGCTTTGAAACACAAGATCCTGGCCATAGAAGAGCTTGACGGCATGAATGGTGCCATCTATTCCATACGAACCATCCAAAGCTCTAAAAAGATCACCGTGGCTTATACGGGCAAAGATCCGGTAACAGGCGAAATGAAAACCGGAGAAAACAGTGTTGAAGGGCCGCTCATGGTCTTTATCACCACAACTCAAGTGGAAATAGACGGGGAAACAGCTTCCCGCTTTGTCTTTCTTTCCATCGATGAATCCCGTGAAATGACAGAAAAGATTCTCTGCAAACAGAGGCAAAGTCACACCATGGAAGGGATGATGGCAAGACTTAAATCCAAAAAGGTTATCAATAAACACCTTGCAGCCCAACGACTCCTGCAACCAATCAGAGTTATCAATCCCTTTGCAGATCTGCTTAGCTTCAACTCCAGATCTCTTCGAGCCAGAAGGGATCATATGAAATATCTCAATCTTATCCTGACCATTACCTTTATATTCCAATACCAACGCCCCCACCTCACCATGGAGTATGACGGAGAGCAGGAAGAGTATATCGAGGTAACGCTTGCTGATATTGAAGAGGCCAACCAGATTGCAGCAGAAGTCCTTGGCAGATCACTTGATGAACTCTCCCCGTCGTCGAGAAAACTTCTGATAGTAATCAAAAAAATGGCAGGTCAGAATCCGGAAGAAGAACAAGTCTCCTTCACCAGACGTGATATCCGTGAATATTCCGGCTGGAGTGACTTTCAGGTAAAGACCCATATCAGGCAGCTGGAAGAACTTGAGTATATTTATTCAATAAGCGGCAGAAAGGGCAAAGAATATGTTTATGAACTGATCTATCAGGGAAGCAGCGAGGAGGATAGCGAAAAGAAATTCCTCATTGGCCTGACTGCTATAGCAGAAATCAAAGCTCAACTGAAAAAAGGCTGCATCCCATGAAAGACAATACTAAAAACAACATGCTTCTCTTTCAGTTCACAGAAAATCTCAAGGTGTTAAATCGTAGTGAAGGAACAATCAAGGCCTATACAGGACATATCAGGCTTTTTTTAAGACAGCATAATTCAGTTGATCTAAGGGCAATTACCGCTACTGATATGGAGTCCTGGCTTGTGTCCCTGTTTGAGCATAAAAAAGAAGATGGCAGCAACTATACCACCGGCACCATCTGTATGAAAGTAAGATCGCTGAAACGATTCTTTGAGTTTCTGGAGAGTGCCAATAGCATCTTTATTGATCCCATGGAAGAGATCAAAGAACCCAAAAATGATACATACACAAAAACAAAAGTTCCCCGTGAAATCCTTTCCACAACAGAAATAACCAAACTCCTGGATCAGCCCAATCTCAGTACCCGAACCGGAATCCGTGATCGAACAGTACTTGAGCTTTTTTATTCAACCGGCATCCGTTTACAGGAGCTTTGCAGGCTTTCCATTTTTGATATTGATCTACAGGGAAAAATGGTACGCATCACCCAGGGCAAGGGCAGAAAAGACAGGGTTGTTCCCATGGGTAAACATGCGGTTCGTTTCCTGCGGGAATACATCATCAAAGTAAGACCGGGATTCAGTAAAAAGAACCGTAAAACACGAATCCTCTTCTTAAGTCAATTGGGGAATCCGCTTAGCAACCAGGTGGTGGGTATCATGATCCGCAGATGTGTTAACAGTGCAGGATTAAGAAACAAAAAAATCTCAGCTCACACCTTTCGTCATAGCTTTGCAAGTGTACTGGTAAAGAATGGTGCTGATGTTGTTGCTGTGCAAAAGATGCTGGGTCATGTGGATCTGAAAACCACTCAAGGGTATATCAGAACCCTTGGTGTTGATTTAAAAAAGATCCACACAAAGAGCCATCCCAGAGAAAGGGACAAGGTGAGCAGAAAAAGTATGAAGCCTGATATCAAACGCATGAGGCCGGAATATGAAAAATCTTGAGCAGCTGGCGGATGAATTTATCAAATCTCTGAAAGTACGTAATATGGCAAAAAGAACAATCACATTCGGGCGATGGAAGCTTGGTAAATTTCTCATCTTTCTAAATGAGAGAAGTATTGAAAAACCTGATCA
>RKSL01000178.1 GCA_008633435.1 Candidatus Desulfobulbus rimicarensis
TTCCCGGCGCGCCGGGCACAACAAAGGATGAAACAGAAGCCCGGAATGTAGATTTGCAGTAATAAAGCCGCAGGCGGAAACTCACTCGGTCTTCTGTCCTCTGGTTTCTGTCTTCTGTCTTCTGTTACGGATAAACCATCTGGTAAAGATAAAACTATATTCTGCTTCCAAGGCATGGTCAACAGCTTTATTAATCAAAGTTTTTGCTTATTTTTCCACTGTGTTAGCTAACATTGGACAAACAGAGGAAGGTGATTACAGTATAGCTAAACACGTTGGACGACCTGCGTATTTTTCAGACACAGGCAAATTCTGCAAAACCCAACTGACCTCAGGAGGTAACCATGCGCGACATCCAGACAATTATCACCCCGATCGATTTCTCAGAAAACGCAGAAAGTATTATTGAATCTGCAGCCTATATTGCGGGCAAGCTCAACGCTCACCTCCATCTTATTTTTGTCATCCAGAACTTTGAGGATTATTCAGGCATTTTCGTCCCCCCTGTAAATCTACCAAATCTGGAAGAACAGCTCCTTGAGTCTGCCCAGAAAAAGATGAATGAACTCGTTGAAAACAAGAAGGATTTTATCACAAATTCAGGAGTGAAAGAATTGGAGAGTGCTGTACTTACCGGTGACGTGACCGATGAAATTCTTGGTTATACCAGAGAGAAACGAGGTGATCTTATTGTTATGGGAACACATGGATATAAAGGTATTGAGCGGGTTATGTTTGGCAGCATAGCAGACAAGGTGGTTAAAACCGCCTGCTGCCCGGTGCTGACCATTAACCCGTATCGCAAAAACTGCGAAGAAGAGCTGAAGTAGCCCCTTGCATCCCCAGGGTTATACCTGGGGATTTGGCCATATTTCCCTTTCGTCTCTTAACATTTGCACGCGGTTTTTACGAAAATCGCAGCACCTGTGAGCGTGCCACGCCGCAGTAATCAACCTTCATAGCTTTTTGGGGCTGGCAATTATGGTTCAGCCATGCTGGTTATCTGAGGGTAAACTCACAGAGCAAGGGAGAATGGTCTGAAAAACAGACCGAAGGGATTGAAAAATCCTGCAATACAAGATCTCTACTGTGCAGGACATAATCCAGCTGCCGCTTCGGAGCATGACTTGGATGGGAAGGAGAACCTTTGGTGTTGGCATTGGCAAGTCCGGTTGCCGCCAGAAAAAGATGCAGTTCGCGCTCTCCCCAGAGCACATTAAAATCTCCGGCAACAATAAGCGGCCCCTGAATACCCCTGATCATACGGTACAGCTGTTCCAGCTGGTGTTGTCTGTTACGAAACAGTTAAAGAAAGATGCACCAAAAACACAGTGACTTCATCCGTGGACGCTTCAAGCACCAGCCGTTTTACTCCCTGATCAAAAAAATGACAGTGATGGTGACGAATCGGCTGTTTGAACAACAGCGCATTGCCCTGGTCTCTTAACACGGGAACTCGCGTTGCCACCGAGCCTTTCCTGTATTTTGACTGGATCAGGTAATGATAGCCAAGTTGTTTGGCCAGGCGGGCAGCCTGGCAACTCTTCCCGGCACGAAAAGACCCGGAATCGACCTCAACAAGGCCGACAATATCAGCTGAAACAGACAGGATAAAATCGGCAATTCTATCAAAATTACTGACTGAGCGTTTCAGATAGCCAGCACATGGCACAGGGAGATGAAAAGCGGCACCAACACCTGCTCCGTAACGGATGTTATAGAGCAAAAAACGCAAAATTACCCCTGACGAAGACCAAAGACACCCTGCTTGTCTGCTGAAAAAGCCGGATTACTCCCCCGTTTTCCCCCTCCTCTATTGCCTGTGGAGGTTGCCTGGTTTGTTTTGACAGGCTGAATACGGCCTGTCTTTTTGTTTTTGGGAACAAAAAGACACACATCAACGGGGTCATTGCCCATGGCCTCCTGATAAAGACCATAAAATTTTGAGCAATCAGCAAAATAACTCTTCCTTCGCATCCAGGCTGGCCAGGAATTGTTGCGTTGATGTCGTTGAAAGCCTGGCATATTCACAAACAGGGTGGTTATGGCATCTTTTGCCATCCGCTTGAGATTCAGCCGATGCGAAAACACATCATTGAGTTCTGCCCGAATAGCCTTGGACAATTTATGATAGCCAGCCCCTTTAAGATCTTGGTCTAAAAGATTAAAACGCTCAACTGCCCAGGGAAAGAGGACGACCGCAAAAAGCATATGATCAGCAATGACAACCTTGCCTTTGCCAGACGACTCTGTATACAATCGGTCAAGCACCCGGAGCAGAGCCAGGAGCTGTTCCTGAACCGTCGTACTCTTTTCGCCCTCAAGCAGTGGTTTGTAAAAGGGAAACAAGGTAGTAAAGACCTTGCTCTTTAACGAAATTTCAGCCCAGGCGCAGCTCGTACCGGTGTGGAGATCCTTGAGTAATTCATCCCGAATACGCGAGGGCGGACAGAGATCGAGCTTCTGTCGATGGGCAACTATGGCCTCCCAGGTTTGCTGTTCAATGCTGAATCCATTGCGAGCCGCATGCCGTATCGCTCTGAGAATGCGTACAGGATCACGGGTAATGCGCCTTGCCGGTTCTCCAACAATCCGAATAATGCCATTATCAAGGTCCTGAACCCCACCTACATAATCAATTATTGTTTTCGTCTCTATCTCAAAGAACAGGGAATTTATCGTCAGATCGCGGCGAAATGCATCTTCCTGCAACGTGCCAAAGGTATTATTTGAAGGGAGGACTTTGTCCGGACCATTGATGTCATACTCACTCTGGGATCGTAATGTAGAGACTTCAATAATTTTATTGCCACGGAAAAATACCTGAACCAGTCGAAAACGTCGACCAATGGTACGGGAATTACGGAACAGTTTGCGCAGTTGTCCGGGATGGGCATCTGTTGAAATATCAAAATCCTTTGGAGCATTTCCCAGATAAAGATCCCGAACTCCGCCACCGACAAGATATCCACTATATCCGGCATCACGGAGCCGATAAAGCACCTTGAGCGCTTCCTGTTCAATATCTTTTTCCCGTACGGGATGATCATCAGGTGCAATAATCATTGCCTGACGATCTGCCTGTTGCCCCGGCACCGCCTTTTTGCTGTTGGCCTTTGTCATTGTATTTTTGAATTTATACCACAAAAAGAGCAGCAGCCAGGCAGCGCCGGCTACGCATCTTCCTTGTACACAGATTCGGCATCACGGACAAACTGAGAAAAAATCTCTTTTACCGGAAGAATAGAGTCCATCTTGTAGGCATTGGCACCGCAAAAAACCAGGCCATTGTCAACGTCTCCGGTACAGGAAGCCATTAAACGGTCATTAATACAATATTTATAACTGCATTTTTTCAAACATTTAAACTTGCATTTCTCCGCAGAAACATCCACCCCATCTTCCATCTGCTGAATAAAAGGGGTTTTAATAGCCCGTCCTGTCATCCCCACTGGTGATTGTACCTCAACAATATCCTCTTTCTGCGCTTTTAGATAAGTATCCTTAAATTCCTGGGAAACCGAGCACTCTTCACTCAGCACGAAGCGAGAAGCAATCTGGACTCCATCTGCTCCATATTTATCCATCATCTCAGCCATTTCAAAGCCATTTATCACACCACCTGCTGCAATAAGCGGAACTTTAGAGACCACCTTACGGATAGACGGAAACAGCTCACGCAGCGGTACATCTGTACCAAGGTGTCCCCCAGCCTCTGCCGCTTCAACAACAATTGCAGCTGCGCCCATTTTCTCGGCAAGACGGGCAAAAGAAGGCGAAGAAACTATAGAGACAATAGGCACATTATGCTCTCTGCCGATTTTAAAAATATCACGTGAAAATCCGGCTCCAGTGATAATCATGTCAATGCCAGCCTCTATGGAAGCCATCACCAGTTCATGAAAGCCTTTCATGGCATACATGATATTAACAGCAATGACACCGTCAGTTGCTGCTTTAGCCTTACGGATATCCTCCTGTAATTCCGGACCAGGTATCCCGGAACCGCCAATAGTACCGATCCCGCCATTTTCCGCGACAGGGATAGCCAGGGCAGAAGTAGAAACACGGATAGACATCCCCCCCTGAATAATGGGAACGCGTGCGACATAAGAGCCAATTTTGAGTTCAGGTAGTTTCATTATTATCTCGTATTTAAGGAGAGGTAAAGATTGTAACCGTTCACCGGGGCGCTATGAACTTGGCATTACCTCCAAATTGTCAACGTTCCCCAGTGCCCCATATTTGTTCAAGCAGGCCGATGAGTCTATAGCCGCTATGCGATGAGGCCTGATCGGACGAAGATGGGGTGCTGGTGAACGTTTACTAAAGATTGATGGATAATGCTACGCAGGTGCTGATTTGTCAAGCATCGCAACGAACAGTTACCGTCTATTCATAATTTCATCGGACAAAACTTGTAATTTACCATAATCCGCCGACATCGTCTTGACTTTTCCACCTCAAATCGATTAAATTTTATAATTTTGTCAACAATACTTCTGATCCGGAAACATTTATTCCGGTTTTACTGATACCCTGGAGGTCTGCTTGAAGATCAAGGCCATTAACGGCTTTAAAGATATCCTGCCCGATGAGGTTGCCAACTGGCAAAGGATAGAAAATACAGCCCGCGACATATTTCGCAGGTTTGGCATGCAGGAAATCCGACTGCCCATCCTGGAAAAAACAGAACTGTTTGCCCGATCCATTGGTGAGGCCACAGACATAGTTGAAAAGGAGATGTACACCTTTGTCGACAAGGGAATCACCATGCGCCCGGAAGCCACGGCCTCCCTGCTCAGGGCGTATATTGAGCATGGACTGCATGTTAAGCAGCCGGTACAGCGGCTGTTCACCATTGGCCCCATGTTTCGCCATGAACGGCCCCAAAAAGGTCGTCAACGCCAGTTCCACCAGATTGACACCGAAATAATAGGTGCGCCTGAGCCCCAGATAGATGCAGAGCTCATGGCCCTTGGCCAGATGTTTTTACATGAGCTGGGGCTGTCCGTAAGTCTTGAGGTCAATTCGCTGGGATGCCCGGAATGCCGTCCGGATTTTCGTAACCGCCTGGTCGCATATCTTGACGAACGCCAGGATGGTCTGTGTGAAGACTGCAAACGCAGAACACGCACGAATCCTCTCAGGGTTCTGGATTGTAAAAAGCGAAACTGTAAGCAACTTGTTCAGGATGCACCATCTATTCTGGAACATCTCTGCTCTGCTTGTGACACCCATTTTACCGCAGTACAGCAACAGCTCGACAGCCTTGGGGTCACCTACAGGTTAAACAAATTCATGGTGAGAGGACTGGATTACTACACCCGGACGACCTTTGAGTTTATCACTACTGACCTTGGCGCTCAGGCTGCTGTTGCAGCCGGTGGCCGCTACGACGGACTTATTGAACAACTTGGCGGCCCAAGAAACATGCCGGGGATTGGCTTTGCCATGGGCATGGAAAGGCTGGCTCTGCTCATGGAGCAGCAGGAAAGCCACCCAACAATTGCCCAGGCTGATATATACATTGCCGCACTTGGCACTGAAGCCATCAGCTTCAGTGCACCTCTTGTGCATCAGCTGCGCATACAGGGGAAGCAGGCCGCCATGGACTACAGTAACCGCAGCCTCAAGGCTCAGATGAAACAGGCAGGAAGACTTAATGCCCGTTTCACCCTGATTATTGGTGATCAGGAGTTGAGCGAACAAGAAGGAGTGTTGCGCAATATGGACAACAAGGAACAGGCTCCTTTTCCTCTACAGGAACCAGTTGAGATACTTGCCAGACAACTGGAAAAACAGATGGCCATTTGATTTTTTTTATTTTCTTTTTTTCTTATTTTTCTTTTTTTATACGTACTACCGGCCTACCCGGTTTTGGAGCAAATACATGGAAACAATGGGATCACTGCAGCGCACACATAACTGCAACCAACTTGGTATTGACAATCTCAATCAGGAAGTC
>RKSL01000179.1 GCA_008633435.1 Candidatus Desulfobulbus rimicarensis
AAAAACATCTCACTTGGACATTGAGTATACTTGTAGAACCGGACATAACGAGGGTGTTCAGCTACAAATGTCAAAATATATTCAGCACATTCCCCGGACATGCCCCACCAGTCAGAACCACCGTACATTTCAAATGCCGGCACCTTGCGACGCCTCAAAACATTTTGAAATTTAAAATAATACCCCCAGAAATACCGTCTAAACCNNAACCTTGTGCTGCCACGAAGGCCTGTCGTCAATGCGCCAGAAGGCAATGAATTCCTGCTGGCTCTGTGCAAAAAAATCAATTATAAAAGATGCAGGCTTGATCGGATAATCAGATCCACTGAGCAAAGAGAGATAATCAGCACCATCGGCAACAGCGGCACGCATGAGGGCAAGTATTGACTCCACCTGTGAAAAGCCCATCCAGTTCACCTTATACTGCCTGGTAAACGTCGTGTCCTCGCGATCCCCGACAGCTTTTTTAAACGGTTCCACGTCCACCCTGCCGTCCACATGAATATAAAATCTGGCCTCACTATGTTCCAGAGCGCAGATAAGACGACGCAGATGATCTGGCTGGTGATAAACTGTAATCAAAAATGCTTTTCTCATCCCCCTTTAACAAACCTCCAGAGTCTCTGCACCCGGTTCACCAGAAGATGTTCAGACCGTGTTCTCTGCAGCATGTTCCATAATGTTGCAAGACCATCGTCCAAATGTTGCCTGTCATCCCGCTCAGGCCATTGCAGCAATGCGAGCCCACAGGTTGTGTCGAGAATCATATAGTTGAGATCCAAAACCTGTGCAAAATCTCTAATGGCCCGGCCAACACCGAAATCAGGCAAAAAATCCATTTTCGCATCATGGCAAACAATGAGGGCACCGGCACTGAAAAATGGAGCAAAAGTGATTAATTCCCCTAGGGCGTTCTCATAAGTATGCTCAGAATCATGGAAGAAGTAATCTATGGTTTCGGACTGACTTGCAAAAATCTGGCTCAAGTCTGCAGATGACATACCTCGCCTGAATGTTACAACATTATGCAATTCTTCAGGAACCATCAATCCAGTTTCACACGAAATATCCACGGTTTCCAAACGACCAAACCCATTGTTGCCAATTGCTCGCGCTATTTCAGCAGTTGAGTATCCTTCAAATGTTCCTGTTTCAAGAACAAGCCCGGGTTTCACAAGGCGGGTTAAACCATACAAAACAGCAGCCTCTTCCGGGTGGACACCCTGGCTTGACCTGGAAACACTCTGTGTTTCCCCAAGGATCCGGGAAGTATCTGCATCTATATTCAAAAATGCTTCCGCTTCCTTCAGCAGAATTGAGAGGGGCATTACATAAAAACCATATTCTCCCAAGCGTCTTGTTTCCAGAGCATCATCTGTCATTTAACAAAAACCGTGTTTTTATGAACAAAGGTTGAGAGCAACTTTTTTAACCTACGTCTTGACTCGCTACCAAGGATATTGAGGTTATGCAGCCAGGAGAGTAAAAAGAATTTACGGACACTGTTCACTGCTCCGCGATGTCTTCCCTGCTCTCCAAGCCACTCATACACTTCTGCCTTTACCCCTCGGGTCATGGGCATGCCGTTGTCACAGAAAAAAGCTAGAGAATACCTCTGGGGAAGTTTTCTAAAAAGTTGATCCACCTCCCCAAAATGCTTTTGTCGGCCGGCAAAAGAATCGCTCTCATCATGCATTCTCCATTGACACAAAATATCGGGTAGAAAATAAAACCTGATACCTTTACGGACAATCTCCAGCCACATCTCCAGATCCTGAACGGTTTTGTTAGCACAGTTAAATACGCCAGCCTGCTCAAACACATTCCGCTCAATCAAAAGGGAACAGCCGTGAATCCAGATTTCCATAACATCTCTGCCATTTTCCACAACAGCATCCCGTGGAGGAATATACCGTTTTATCACTCTATTTTGAGCATCAATGATTTCAAGACCTGAACCCACGATACAGGCATCCTTATGATGCCTGAGATACTCCACCTGCCGCTGAATTTTCTCAGGTAGGTACAGATCATCATGACTTAACCAGGAGAAATACTCCCCACACATCTGTTCTATGCCATAATTTAATGCCGAAGAAACTCCACCATTCTCCTTAACCAGATATTTGATCCCCGTACCATAGGACTGGCAGATTAACTCCGTTGCTCCGGAGTCTGTCGAACCATCATTGACAACAATAACCTCTATGTTGGTGTAGGTCTGAGCCAAGGCGCTGTCAATAGCCATCCGAAGGTAATTGCTGCCGTTATACACAGGAATGACAATGCTCACCCGTGGATTTTCCAAACGGTTGCCCTGCATATTCTACACTTCTCCCTTATGCCAGACAGTCCGGTTGACATATTCTGTATAACTGAGCACAGTCCGTACAATTTTTTGAGATACGGCTTGCGGCTGATAGTCCGGAATAACAGTACACACCCTCTTTTTTCTGTCATGGGTGGAGAGCACAAGCCTGACAGCTTCCAGCACCCTTTCAGGGGACAGGCCAGCCAACACAAGAGTTCCCTCGTCCATTCCTTCTGGTCGTTCATGGGTATTGCGTATGGCAACTGCCGGCAAATTGAGCAGAGAAGCCTCTTCAGTCAGGGTACCGCTATCGGAGAGAACGCAACGGGCAGCAAGCTGCAAGCGGATATAATCAGAAAATCCAAACGGTTTAAGAAAACGAATCAAAGGATTCTCTGTTGCGCATCCTAATTCACCAAGACGTTTTCCAGTTCGTGGATGGGTGGATACCACAACCGGAATTTCGTACTCTTCCGCAAGTGACTGGAGAGTTTCCAGCAAACGGGAAAGATTGCTATATGAATCAACATTTTCCTCCCGATGAGCACTCACCAGAAAAAAAGAATCCTCGTTCAGCTGTAATTCCTTAAGTATCTCTGACTTCCTGACAAGAGGCCTATAGAAATTCAGCACTTCATGCATATGGGAACCGGTTTTGATAATTGTTTCAGGACGGATTCCCTCGGCCAGCAGATACCGTCTGGCATGTTCTGTGAGCACCATGTTGATATCACTGAGATGATCAAGCACTTTTCTGTTCAGCTCCTCAGGTACACGTTGGTCAAAACAACGATTGCCCGCCTCCATGTGAAAGACGGGGATTTTTCTCCGTTTGGCAGCAATGATCCCCATACCGGTATTGGTGTCACCATAGACCAGAAAAGCATCAGGCTGTTCGCTAACAAGGATTCTGTCAGTAGCCGCAATGACCTCGGCAATAACGACAGCAGCACTGTCTCCGGAAACACCAAGAAAATAATCCGGTTTTCTGATATCAAGACTGTCAAAAAATATCTGGTTCAACTCATAATCATAATTCTGCCCGGAATGGACAAGAACATGATCTGTATGTTTATCAAGCTCATGGATCACCCGGCTCATTTTGATAAGTTCCGGCCGGGTACCAACCAGTGTCATCACCTTAATCATTGAGTTCACGTTGTATGTAGTCCAGCGTAAGCAGCAGCTCGATTATCTCCTCTACGCTCAGTCGGGTTGTATTATGGGAGGTGTAATCTTCCATGGTGGAAACCTTTGTCTCACCCTCAACAAAATACTTGTTATAATTCAGCCCCCGGCCATCAACAGGTATCCTGAAATATTTGTCATGCTGTTGGGCCCGGGCCATTTCTTCCCTTGAGACCAGGCTCTCGTACAGCTTCTCGCCATGCCGGGTTCCGATTATCTCTATCTGATTGTTTTTTGAAAAAATTTCCTTCAGAGCAAGAGCAAGGTCTCCTACTGTGCACGCAGGCGCCTGTTGGACAAACAGATCCCCTGGTTTACCGAACTCAAGGGCGTGCAAAACAAGCTCCACGGAATCATCAAGGGACATCAAAAAACGGGTCATCTTTGGATCAGTAATCGTCAACGGCACTCTCGACTTAAGCTGCTTGACAAACAACGGTATTACTGACCCGCGTGAAGCCATCACATTACCGTAACGGGTTATGCAGATAACAGGTGAATTATCCTCTATAATACGGGACTTAGCCACGACCAGCTTTTCTGCAATCGCCTTTGACAGCCCCATGGCATTTATGGGGTAAACCGCTTTGTCTGTGCTGAGGACAACCAGCTTCCTGATCTGTTTGTCAATGGCAGCATTTAGAACATTTTCTGTTCCTAACACATTGGTTCGAACAGCCTCCATTGGATAGAATTCACAGGAAGGTACCTGTTTTAATGCTGCCGCATGGAACACAAAATCAACACCGGTCATAGACTGGGCAACACTGGAATAATCACGTACATCACCAATATGATATTTTACTCTGTCACTTGAAAATGCAGTGCGCATATCATCCTGCTTCTTTTCGTCTCTGCTGAAAATGCGAATTTCTTTAACAGGGATAGTAAGAAAATAATTGAGAACAGTTTTCCCAAATGACCCGGTACCACCTGTAATGAGAATAGTAGAACCTTCAAACATCTATTTTACCCTGTCAATAATTCTTGATGATGCATGCGCCTGATCAATTCCGGCCAAGCTGCTGCCTTATATCCAGTTTCCTTATAAAACAACCGGCCATTGAGTGAACGATCAATTTTCAATTGAGAATCCGGGAGTATTGTTATCTTTTTCCTATACTGAGCCGCAACAAGACTTAACAAATCAAACTTTGAAATTTTTTCCGACGCGACATGAAACAGTCCGGCAAGTCCGGCATCAGGGAGGATGAAATCCGCAAGTACTTTGGCCAGTTCACAGGCAGGAAGTCCGGAAAAAAACGCTTGTGTATAGCCTCGCACAGTACCTTTCTGTCCCAGAAACCAATTTAACAACGAATGCGACGTTTTGAGTTCATGGCCAATCAAGGAAACTCGCAAAGTTACTACATGTGACTTATCTGACACTTCTCCAAGAAACTTGGATTTTCCGTATAAATCTTCTGCATCGGAAATATCTGATTCCGTATATTGCCCCTTCATTCCGGAAAAGACACAATCGGTGCTGATATGCACCATACGTGCATCAGCCTGAGCACACATTTCTGCAAGTTGATGGGGAAACAACGTGTTTACCGGCAGAAAATGCAGCGGAACGCCAGCCCCTTCCAACTGTTTGACAACACCTATACAATTCACCACCACCTCAGGTTGAACAGTGGCAATCTGATTTTGTAACCGTTCAAGTTCTGATACGTAAATATCAGCAATAACTCTGTGTTGTAAACCGGGAAAAAACTGTTTGTCCACTGGCCGACGAATCGTTCCCCATACGTCATATTGAGTGTTTTCGGACAATTCCCTAAAAACTGCATGGCCAAGCATTCCTGTGATGCCAAGGACAAGTACTCTCATTGAACAGTCTCTGCCACCTCAGGTTTCTGTGCTTTCTGTGTTTTTAAAGGGTATTCTTCAATTAGTTTTGTGCTCCATATCGGCTGAACAGCAGTAAGCACTTTCTTATGAACCCCTAAGAGTGCAAGGAGTGATCCACCATCAAGAATGTCTAAAGAAACCGTTCGTTCGGCAACATCATGCACTATACCTGTTTCGGGAGAATACACCGCAACTGTAAAATAATACCTGCCCGGAGACAAAATATTTGAAGGGACGGTTACCCTGCTTTTATAGCTTCCAGCTTTGCGTTCGTTTTTCATTTCAGCAACAGAGGAAATATCACAGGACCAGATCACACATTGGCCAGACGAATTGAGCATATCAACGCAGATATAGGAGCCTAAAGGCCAACTGACCACCCGCCAAAAAATATCAAGAGCAAATGATTCATTATGAAGACCGATTGGAGATCGTTCATCGTGCTGAACCAGGTTAACTCCGGTCAGCTGTACGGGCTTGTCTGTAAGCAGACTGAATTGTTTCTCGTTTTTGCAAGTGTCAGTAGAGGATAAATAAGTGTTGATTGTTTCAGCAACCGACGCATCAAGTACACATTTTCCTTCCTCCAACAACACGGCTCGAGTGCAGAGACGGGTAACAGCCCCAAGGTTATGACTGACAAATAACACTGTCCTTCCCTGCCCGGCAACTTCCTGTAACTTTCCTATGCATTTTTTCTGAAACTCGGCATCACCCACGGCCAGCACTTCGTCCACCACCAAAATATCCGGGTCAAGATGAGCGGCCACGGCAAAGGCTAAGCGGACATACATGCCGCTGGAGTAGCGTTTGACCGGGGTGTCCAGGAATTGTTCTATACCGGCAAAATCGACTATTTCGTCAAATTTCCTCCTGATCTCCGCCTTGGCCATGCCCAGAATAGCGCCATTAATGAAAATATTTTCCCGGCCCGAGAGTTCCGGATGAAAGCCGGTGCCGACTTCCAGCAGCGAGGCCAATCTACCGTGATATTGAATTTCTCCTGTTGTGGGCGCGGTGATCCGGCTGAGAATTTTCAGCAGGGTTGACTTGCCGGCACCATTGCGGCCGATAATGCCTAAAACTTCGCCGGGACGTACTTCAAAAGAGATATCCTTTAAGGCCCAGAAGGTTTCCTGCTGCTTTGATCTGCCCTGGAGCCTACGCAGACGGCGCAGGGGATTTTGGGCCAGCCCGGTAAGCATCTCCCGGAACGTCTGCTGCGGTATATTCTCAGCGCCAAGCACATACTGTTTGGACAAATCTTTGACTGTTAGAGCAAACTGTGACAAAAAAACTCCAATATTTCTCTTTTCTGAAAAAAGGCCCCTGATCACGCCAACCGTACCACGCAACACTATGTTACTGTATAAAAGGATTTTGCCTCAACTTCAAACCAAAGTACAGGCAATGTATACACCACCTATATCACGTCAACAAAGCGGCGTTCAACCTTTGCAAAATAGGCTGCGCCAAGACAGAGCAGGACACAGGACACGCAGGCCGAAAAAGCCAGCGACATAACATGAAAAGGTTTACCCAGAAAAGCCGCACGAAAACCATCTATATAGCCGCTCATGGGATTGAGCATCAGCAGCCATCGATATTTTTCCGGGATAAAGCCGACCCCGTAAACAACGGGTGTCATATACATCCATATCTGGATCATAAACGGAATAACAAAACGAAAATCCCGGTAGGAAACTGTCAGCGCCGCCAGTAGGGTACCAACTCCAAGGGCAGTAGTTATCACGCCAAGAAGTAAAAATGGTGCTGCCAGGATATGCATGGTCAAGGGGACATGAAAAAACACCATCAACATAAGCAGGATAACGGTCGAAATCAGCAGATCAACAACTCCGGCCCCCACCGAGGAAATGGGGATAATCAGACGGGGAAAATAGACCTTGCTGATTAAATGGGCTGCCCCCACCAGCGAATTTCCTGAACTTGACAGCGCATTGGCAAAAAACGTCCAGGGCAGCAACCCTGCATAGACAAAAACCGGATAGGGAAATCCTTCTGAGGGTATTTTTGCCAGCCGCCCGAAAATAACCGTAAAAATAATCATGGTTGTTAACGGCTGAATAACTGCCCATGCAGCCCCGAGCACAGTTTGTTTATAGCGCACCTTGATATCACGAGCCGTGAACACCAGCAACAGTTCTCTGGCCTCCCAGATTTCTCTGAAATTGAGCCAGTGCCAGCCGGAACGGGGTCGGATAGTCGTCAGTTTACGAACTGGCTGTTTATGTTTTGTGGACAATGAACACGAAGGCATTCTCACAACTCCCAAAGCCTGACAATACTGCAGGCGTAATGGTGCATTGAAGACAAATATTTTCTGCGCACCTCAACACTCATTTGCCCGCAGGAGTTTCTGTTCGTTTTTTACCATTGCTGCAACGACCTGTGGCATGGTGTATGTCGCTTTCCAGCCTAGATACTTTTGTGCCCTGCTTGAATCGCCACGTCCGCTCATTATTTCTGAAGGCCGCAGTAGCGTTTCGTCAACATCCACATACTCTGTCCAGTCAAGGCCGACAAGCTCAAAGGCAAGGGAACAAAAATCCTCCAGGCTGTGTGCTTCACCCGTGGCAATAACAAAATCACCCGGGGTGTCGAGTTGCAACATCTGCCACATGGCCTCAACATATTCGGGAGCCCAGCCCCAGTCACGCATTATCTGCAGATTACCCAGATGAAGATTCTCCTGCAGCCCGGAGGCAATTTTACAAGCGGCAACAACAATTTTCCGGGTGACAAAGCGTTGGGGACGCAGAGGCGATTCATGGTTAAACAGTATCCCTGTACAGGCAAACAATCCGTATGCCTCACGATAATTGGCCACCTCCCAATGGGACGCGGCCTTGGCAACCGCATAAGGACTCCGGGGATGAAACGGGGTTGTTTCATTGGCAGCTTCTCCGTGAGTATCACCAAAACACTCGCTTGACCCTGCATTATACAAACGAATCGGCAACTGTAGAAAACGGATAACTTCAAGCAGGTTCAAGGTGCCAAGAGTAATACTTTCCAGGGTTTCCACAGGTTGATGAAAAGACAACCCCACCGAACTTTGCCCGGCAAGATTATAAATCTCATTGGGTTGGATACGTGATATGGTTTGAAGAACACTACGAAAATCGGTCAAAATCATTGAACAGACTTCAACCTGTTCTTTGATACCCAGAGCCTCAAGATTGGTAAACACCGACATCTCCGCATCACGGGACGTACCATACACAGCATACCCTTTATCCAGAAGCAACCGGGCAAGATAGGCCCCATCCTGCCCTGACACTCCGCAGATTAACGCTTTTTCAGCCACCCTGTTCTCCCTTCACGGTTGTATTGACAAGAGCATGTAAACGGCGGGTAAAAGCCGAAAACGAAAAAGAGTCAAGCCCTTCAGGTACCCCCCTGGGAACATCTAAGCCCTGTAGAATACCTTTTTTGATTTCTTCAGGGTCATCAGGGTTGACAACAATGCCGAGCTGACCGTTACGGACCGCATCACGACTGCCATCAGCATTGCTGGCAAGCACCGGAGTCCCGCAGGCCATGGCTTCAAGAAAAACAAAACCAAACCCTTCTCCGCGTGAGGGCATGGCATACAAATCGGCCAGACGATATAAATCAGCTTTTTCAGCCTCATCCACCATACCGGTAAAGACGACCCGATCTTCAAGGTGCAGAGTACGCACTTTTTTCTCCAGCACAGGACGATACTCTCCTTCACCGGCTATAATGTAGACAATATCTGACGGCAGTTCAGGAAGAAGGTCAATAATTTCATCAAATCCCTTTGCCCGCTCCCGTGAAACAACCCGCCCCAGGGTAAGCAGTATGCGTTTACCGAACAGGTTATACCGTTTGACCAGATACCCAGGTTTTTCACCTTCACCATACAATTCAAGATGAATCGCATTGGGCAGAACCACACATCGATGCCCGGGTATGGATGCCCAGGAAAAAAATCTGTCCCGGGTATAAGAACTGATGGCAATGACAACATCTGCAGCACAGATTGCCCTGTTGCTTATCCTGCGACTGGCAGGTTCCCAGGCATCTATTCCATATACTTCAAGAATAACCGGGCAGCAGAAAATTTTCTTGAGCAACCAGGCAATGGGCATAAGATGAAGATGACTGCACAGTATCATATCGAAACGTCTATACCGAACAGCAACCCCCAGTAACGCCCATGCATAAGCAACTTTTCCTGTTGCAGCCCCTGCCACATACTCGAGTTTTTCAGGTAACGGCTGCAATGGCTGGGGGATCGTGCGGGGGACAGCAACCACCCCGGAGATGTCTGCATGGTCACATAAAGCGCTCAACACATCCCGGTTATACAGGGCAATGCCTCCATACCCGCCAAAAGCATCTGTAATCAGAGCTAAAATCCGCATTTGCAAGTTTTTTATTGTTTTCGTCCTACGTAGTTCCTGCCTCTATGCACATTGTTTGCTGGACAGGCTGTTTGCCAGAGCCAAGTGACCGACTTTCAAGCTTCGAAGTCTTCACAATCTGTTGTTGCTGACGATCATAATCCTGCTATGGTGGCCCTGTTTAATGGGGAGCAATTTTTAACAGCGTGGCTATCAGAGTCCGGCGTAAATGTTCTATCCGTTTCAGAGTATACTGTCCGGCAGGTTCATCATACATATTTTTTTCAAGATGAAGCGTGCCAAAATTACAAAAATACCCCTCACGGATCTCACAAAGAGGCAGAGTGATACTCAAGGGGCAGAGCTGATCAGGCGTTGCCTCTTGTGCTTTTGCCTCGTTCTTCCTGTTTCCCTCGTCCCGGTCAATATTTTTCCAGGAAAACTGTTGGGGAACATGGCCTTTGTACACGGCTTCTTTCTGGGGAATATACTGCAATTCAGCCCGTTCAAAGTCCAGATCCTGAAGAGAAACACAGACAGCCTGCCACAGTTCTTCAAGATTTGCAGCACCGGCCATTCTTGCCTGATGGTTGAGAAAACTTCGGCGGTCATGGCGGATACCAACTTCATCAGAGAGATCCTGAGCCCAGTTGAGCATCCTGCGCAGGGTAAAAAACTTATCAATGCCAAGATACCTGGTGGTAAAGATAACGCCAATTCCCAGCACGAACAGGATAAGGGCGGCAGTATCATTTTGGGAATGGACCAGAGTAATCGCACCAATTCCCAGCATAATCGTCAGCGAATAAATAAGCAGTACAGCCCGGCGCTGGGTATAGCCCAGTTTAACCAGTTTATGATGAAAATGATCACGATCAGGTTGGAATATCTTCTGGCCAAACACAAAACGACGAAAAGGCGCCCATAAAGTATCAATAAGTGGCACGCCCAGGGCAATGACCGGAATAAGCATGGCCGTTGCCACCTGCCCTTTAATGGAGCCGGCAACACTTAAAGCTGCCAGGGTATAGCCCAGAAAATAGCTGCCGCTGTCCCCCATAAAGATAGAGGCTGGATAAAAATTATAGCGCAGAAAACCAAGCGTTGCTCCGGCAAGCGCAGCAAAGGCAAGAGCTTCTGGAATGCGACCACTTGTGGAGCAGACAAAGAGCATGGCAAGAGACACAAACAGGCAAATCCCGGCGGCCAGTCCATCCAGCCCATCGGCAAGGTTGATAGCGTTCATCACCAAAACAAACCAAAATACTGTTAAGGGAAGACTGAATATCCAAAGAGAAAGTCCACCAACGAACGGCGCTGAAACTGCATGGATCTGAAAACCCCAAAAATAGGCAATCAAGGCGATAACCACCTGTCCGGACAATTTGACAACAGCCGGGAGGTCACGTAGATCATCAACCAGACCAAGACTGAAAATAAGCACCGCCCCGACCAGAAAACCAACTATTCTGTCGTCGCCAAATAGACTTTTGACAGCAAGAGTATCCAGCTGAAAAAGAAAGCAGAGGATAAACGGGCAGAAAAACGCAATAAATAACGCAAGACCACCAATCCTGGGCACTGCGTGCTTATGCACTTTACGGGAACTGGGCACATCCATCACCCCGGCATTGCAGGCAAGATTCCTGATCAAGGGAGTCAGCAGCAGCGAGCAGAGCAGGGAGAGAATAAAAATTACGAGAATCGTTGTCATGCAATGAAATTATTTACTTTCAAATAGGTATTACCTGTGACTATTATCAGTGTATACGCATGAACTTCATCTGTCCACTTTCAATTCTCACGGTACAGCTATGTTGACTCAGAAAAACGCTCCAGCCAGGCACCCCCTTGGGTTTTTTCCCACCCCGGTTATGCCTCTTAACAGGTTAACAAAACGTATGAACGGCCCACGTATTCTGATGAAACGTGACGACCAGACTGGATTGGCCTCCGGGGGGAATAAAACGCGAAAACTTGAATTTCTCATTGGCGAGGCCCTGGCCACCGGTTGCGATACCCTGGTCACAGGAGGTGCCGCCCAGTCCAATCACTGCCGCCAGACCGTGGCTGCTGCCGCCTGCTGCGGCCTCCGATGCCATCTGGCCCTGGGTGGCGAACCACCGACAACAGCTGATGGAAACCTGCTGCTGGACAACATGCTGGGGGCGCATATTCACTGGACAGGAAAATTCCGCAAAGGGGAAAAGATTCCCGACATTGTCAATGAATTGGAGAAACAGGGGCATCGCCCTTATGTTATTCCCTACGGTGGATCAAATCCGAGGGGGGCTTTAGGATTTGTTGATGGTGTTGCCGAACTCATAGAGCAACTTCGCGCTGATGATATTTCCATCGATGCCATCGTCTTTGCGTCAAGCTCAGGGGGAACACATGCCGGTTTGATGGTCGGCAAAGAGATCGCAGCAGCAAATTTCGAGCTGATCGGCATTGCCATTGACAAAGAAGAGGCCGGAACAGGGAAAAAGACTCTTGCAGAACATATTGCAGAAATTGCCACCGGAACAGCCGAGCTGCTGCATTTCCCAACCACGTTTACAGCCGCAGATGTCACATTATTTGATAACTACACAGGTAAAGGCTATGGTATGGTGGGTAAGCTGGAAAAGAATGCTTTACGTCTTATCGCTAAAACCGAGGGTATTCTCCTTGATCCGGTCTATACCGGAAGAGCCATGGGAGGACTTCTCAACCTGATTGATCAGGGAAAATTCAGTGCTGGTGAAACAGTCCTGTTCTGGCACACAGGCGGACTTCCCGCCCTTTTTTCTTACGCACAGGAGCTGCAATGACACATGACCCTATCCCCACAACGACCATCCGTGACGACTATATCGAACTCTATAAAGTACTTAAACGTGAAAACATGGCTGAAAGCGGTGGACAAGCCAAATATATGATCAGCGAGGGGCTGGTACTGGTTAACGGCGAGGTGGAAACCCGCAAAAGGAAAAAGACTGTACCCGGAGATATTATTGAATGCAATAATGAACGGGTACAGGTTGTGGCCAGAAAGAACTAAGTTATGCCCCCGGCAGGTGGAGACCACAGGCAATATCATTTACTCAATATTTTACGTTGGGCTTCTTCATAGCGAGCCTGGGTCTTATCAAGTATTTCCTGGGGTAAAACCGGCGGTGGGGGCTGTTTATCCCAGTCCAGGGAAGAGAGATAATCCCGGAGAAACTGTTTATCAAAGCTGGGCTGTCCCTTGCCGGGCGTATATTCATCCAATGGCCAGAAACGGGAAGAATCCGGAGTCAGCACTTCATCAATTAAAAGAAGTTCACCATCCACCATCCCCAGTTCAAACTTGGTATCGGCAATGATAATACCTTTGCTGCGCGCATACTCAGCAGCTGTTTTGTACAACTGGATACTTATGCCTGCCATCTTTTGCGCAACATCCTTGCCAATAAGCTCCTCCATCCTGGCCACAGAGATATTTTCGTCATGTAACCCCTGTTCCGCCTTGGTTGACGGGGTAAAAAGCGGGTCTGGAAATTTATCTGATTCCTGCATTCCCTGGGGAAGAACAAAGCCGCAGACAGTCGTATTTTTCTGATACGCTGACCAGAAGGATCCGGACAGGTACCCCCGGACAATACACTCAATGGGCATAACTTTGGTACGTCGCACCAGCATGGATCTACCCTCCAGCTGATCCCTATACTGATGGCAAATTTCAGGGTAGTCATCAACAGTTGCTGAAAGAAGATGATTGGGAACAATGTCAGCAAGCAGAGCAAACCAGAACAGCGAAATCTGCGTAAGCACCCTGCCCTTTCCCGGCACGGGCTCCTTCATGACGACATCATAGGCAGAGATTCTATCTGTTGCGATCATGAGCAGCTTGTCTTCATGCCCTGGAATCTCATACATGTCCCGCACCTTGCCACGGTGCAGCAGGTGAAGATCGGGCAGATTTGTTTCAGTTACAGCGTTGATCATCAGGTACCTCCTGTTCACAAATGCAGGATAAACCAGCATAGCTGGACCATAATTGCCAGACACAAAAAGCTATGAAAGTCGGTCACTCCGGCATGGCACGTTGGTAGATGCTGCGACTTT
>RKSL01000180.1 GCA_008633435.1 Candidatus Desulfobulbus rimicarensis
CTTGTCAGGCAGGGGCATACGGTTGTTCCTTTTAAAAAAGGGCCGGATTATATAGATGCCGGTTGGCTGGCCACTGCAGCAAGACATCCCTGCTATAATCTTGACCCCTATTTAATGTCGCATCAGACCATAAGTGCATCGTTTTCCAGACAGAGTTTTGGTGCAGATTTTGCCATAGTCGAAGGAAATCGAGGCCTGTTTGATGGTGTTAATGCAGAGGGTGGTTTTTCAACCGCAGAACTGGCTGTAAGTCTAGATTTACCGATTCTCCTTGTCGTGAACTGTTCCAAAACGACCAGAACTGTTGCTGCCATGGTACTGGGCTGCAAACAACTTGATCCTCGAATACGCATTGTTGGCGTTATCCTCAACCAAATTGCCACCCCCAGGCATGAGCGGATAATTACCAGAGCGGTTGAAAAATATACAGACCTTCCTGTTGTGGGAGTCGTGCCACGCAGTCGTGAAGATATCTTTCCCATGCGCCACCTCGGGGTAACACCTCATCAGGAATATGGCCGGGCAGACAAAGCTGTCAGTACGCTTGCTGAAATTGCCGATAAGAATTTTGATATGGAACAGATTATATCATTAATGCGCCCCTGTTTTTTTTCGCAGCCAACAGCTCGGAAAAACTACAAAAAAGATGTAAAAATTGGTATACTTCGTGATGCTGCGTTTCAGTTTTATTATGAAGAAAATCTTACCGCGCTGCAAAAAGGTGGGGCAGAGCTGGTCATGATCAATGCTCTTACTGCCGACAGTCTTCCTGAACAACTCGATGCGCTCTATATTGGCGGCGGGTTTCCTGAAACAAGTGCGGGCGCACTTGCAGCCAATGTGTCTTTTCGAAATTCCGTGCTCAAACAGGCCAACCAGGGGCTGCCCATCTATGCTGAATGCGGTGGTCTTATTTTTCTGGGTGAATCTATAACCCTTGATGGCAGGGAATTTCCTCTTGCAGGTGTTTTCCCAGTTAAATTTGGCATATCAGGTAAACCTCAGGCTCACGGTTATTCGATTTTCACAGTGGAAAAAAATAATCCTTTTTATCCTGTCGGCACAACAGTGAAAGGACATGAGTTCCGCTACTCAACAGTCGATAACTGGTCAGGTAATGATGATAATCTGGTGCTTGCCATGGAGCGAGGCACTGGATTTATGAATAAACGTGATGGCCTGGCCAAAAACAATGTCCTGGCTCTTTACACCCATGTCCTTGCCCCGGACACCCCGGAATGGGCCAGCGGTATCCTTGCCGCAGCCAGACAATGTAAGAAATAAGCGTGGTTAACTATCTCGTTGCATAGAAATCAAAATTACTGGCTGCTATGCTTGTGAATATGATCATGGGCGTGGGGCTGATTGCCGAGCAGGTGGGCATGGCGGTGGACGTGAAGTGAGGAGGTTTTGCCACGAACTGCGTGGCCGTTTTCGAGTGCGTACAGGTCTTTGCAGGTAGCAGCAAGGAAGTCCCAGTCGTGGGAAACAATCAAGCAGGCAATATCAAGATTATTGAGTATTGCAATGAGCCTGGATCGTGTTTCAGGATCCAGGTTATTGGTGGGCTCGTCAAGCAGCAGGGCGCTGGGAGTCATGGAAAGAATGGTTGCCAGTGAAACGAGTTTTTTTTCTCCGCCGGAAAGTTGATGGGTTACCCGATGTGCCAGTTGTTCCAGTCTCAGCTGTTTCAGTGTTGCGCCTGCTATTTCCCTTGCTCTGTTTGCTGATTTCCCCAGGTTGAGTGGACCAAAAGCCACATCTTCAAGTACTGTTGGCATGAAAAGTTGATCATCAGCATCCTGAAAAACCAGCCCTATGTGTTGTCGTAAATGGAGGTAATCCTCTGGAGTAACTATTTCGTGCTCTTTAAAAAAAAGTGTTCCGCTGGTTGGTTTGTGTAAGCCCATTATCAGATGAAGCAATGTGGTTTTGCCACTGCCATTGGAACCAATCACGCCAATGTGCTGACCTTTTTCTAAATTTACGTCTACGTGATCCAAAAGTTGATGATTACTTGCCGGGAAGGTAAAGGAAACCTGTTTAAGTTGCAGGAGCAATGAAGTGGGCATAAGAAGGTATTAAGGTATTGTGTTTATTGAAAGGTTGTAAATTCAATCCAGAGTAGCCCTGAACCTGCACTTCCCAGAATAGCCAATACCACAATATCAGATATTTTCAGTTGAAGGTCATGGAGGGGATAAAAGCGTCCGCTAAACCCTCTCAACTCCATGGCTTGTTGCACTCGTGTCGCTCTGTTCCAGCTCTTTACGAGTAGCATACCCAGTAGGTAGCTCATGGTTTTATATGTATGGATATTGGTAACAGGGACAAAACAACGTAATTGAGCCGCTCTATAGAGTCGGTTGTATTCCTGATGGATAACGAAAATATATCGATAGGAGAACAGCAGAAGCATACACAGCTGTTTTGACAATCGAAGTTCCTGTAGGCCGTGCCCAATGGCAGCAACCGAAGACGTGGCGATAAGGCTGATTAAAAAGAGCAAAATGGCATTGGCCTTGAGAGTGATGAGTGCTGCAAGGCTAAAACCTGACAGGCTGATATGTAAGCCGAGTATGTCTATGTATGGCAATTTTCCATAAGTCAGGGGGAGCAGCACCCAAAGTGCAAAATTTACGCTGTTAATGACAGCGAGGCGTTTTGCAAGAATTGTAATGGAGATACCTGTTGAAAGAATGAACAAAAAGGCCAGTATAAGACCTGCTCCAGCAGTGTGAAGGTTGTGTGTTATTGCTACTATTGCACAAAGAAACAGCGCCGTAATAATTTTTATACGCGGATCAGTCCTGTGTAATACAGAGCTTCCATGGCTGAATTGTTCAAAGTTCATTGGTGTGAATAGGGATCCATATATGTCCAGAGAACAGCGCCAAGTTCGACGTGTTTAGGGGCGCCATCAGGGCCAGGAAGTGTATAATCAGCCTCGCTTAACGCGGCAAACCCCCACCACCCGGGTTGCGGACAACTAAAAGTAAAAACACCTGTACTGTCTGTTGTAATTATCTGAGTGATGTGATAGTCGCTTGGTGGTGTTATTTTTTTGTCTTTATTGAACAGTTCTACTTCAACCGCAATATGAGGCGCGGGCTGGCCATGAATGAGAACTTTTCCGGTAAAGCTGTTACCTGCGTAGTTACCAAAGGGACGGAGTAGGGGGATAATTTCAGTTTCAAGACCCAGGGGCTTGTCCCAGTCTTCCTGACCACCAAAGACTGCTACCGCAGTTTTGGTCAAATGAATAATAAAAATATCTTCTGCCGGTTCCCAATATGGAGCGGGCTGCATGGCAAACCAGTACACTCCAGGTCGTTTCATTGTGATTTTTGTCTTCCATGATTTTTTTCCCATGACTGAAATTTGTTTGAGTTTATCATGAAGCTCTGTTGTGGTTGAACCGGTTGTCATGAAAAATCGGTCAGGCCTGGCCATGTCCATTCCTGTTCCCTCAAAGGGATGAGAAAATGAAAGTTGAACGGAAAGCTCCCGATGGTCAGGGGTAACATAATTTGCAGATGGAATGACCATGCCAAAATGAGCATAAATAAGTTTTGGAGAGGCAGTTAACAAGGCAAAGGTGAAAAACAGGATAAAAGTTTTCATGCTGTTTTGAACGTTCTTTTTGGATTGGAGCCAGGCTATTATTCCGGCAAGGCCAATGATACAGCCTAGACCTCCAAGTATGTCACGCAAACGTATTGAAGTGATATTCTTTTGAGCAAGTTGTTTTCGGATGGGGCCAAGTTTTTTTTCTAACTCCTGGTCAACAATATGGCGGATGTAGATGGCCTGTTGTTGCTGTACACCCATCGACATACTTTCAGGTCGCATTATTTTATGGGGTTTCGCTATTGATGGCATTGAAGAACGGCCGTTGGTCTCTTCTGCTGTTTTTGCGGCAGCAGTTAAGTATTCATCAGCTGTCAGCAGCCATTGTGCACGATGTCCATCGTGGGTCTTCACCACAAACAATAAATCCGGATGTTCCTCGAGCATTTGCGGGGTCAGCTGGAAAGAAAATTTTCCCTGGTTGTCAGTGAGCAGAGTAAGAAAAGTTGTATCACTCTGGGGATCCTGAACAGTAATACTGACATGCACGGGTTTTCTCTTGGTGCTGAATGATGTTTCGCCGTAGACTTTTTTACCTTCTGCCCAGGCAAAAATGGTCATGCGGTGAGCCTGGGCGATTGTCGGGATCAATAATTTAGTAAAAAATAGAATAACAAAGAGATAGATTAATTTCTTCATGGTTATTTGAGGTTAAGTATATCAGGCTGAACTTTAGCCAGAAAAGAGACTATGAACATAGTGATAAAACCTTCAATAATCATAATTGGTATGTTGGCAGCCAATACAATTTTTGCAGTTGAAATAAAACCAGAATCAGATACTGCCAAAGCAGACGCCATGAGGAGCGCCGAGAGAAAAACAGCCATCCCACCTGCAGTAAATGCGGCTAAAGGTCGAGTTTTGGCATGAATAATCCAGGGGCGAGTCAGGTAAAAGCAGCAGAGTGCAGGCACTGCCATGGTAACGGTATTTACCCCCAGAACAATCAGACCACCAAATTGAAAAAAAACAGCCTGCAGGAACAGACCGATCAGGATTGCCGGAAAGGCTGCCCAGCCAAGTATGATGCCAAGCAATCCATTGAGAACAAGATGCACAGAGCCTGGCCCGAGGGGTACATGTATCAGGCTTGCCACAAAAAAAGCAGAAGAGAGCAGTGCTGTTGGCATAATCTCAGCATAGTTTATCTTTTTCAGGCCTATTATGGTGCCTGCTCCAGTGATTATACCGCCACTGATCAATACAGGTGCAGAGAGGATTCCCTCAGAAATATGCATAAATAGATCCGGTAATACTTTTTTTAAATTTGTAATACTTGGTATGTTAATAAAATCTTCACTGCTTGTCAATATAGGGCGAAGCCGGTGATCAGGGGGGGAGGGAATGAATAAAAGAGGAAGACCTTAAGAGTCTAGACGTAGAGAAGAGCCGGGAAAAAACCAGGTTGTGCCTGCCCCAAAATGGTCTTTTTATCCGATCTCTGCGTCATGCTCACAAAATAATGCTGGAAATATCCGGCCTGTGCATATTTTTATCGCAATCCCCGGAGTCTCCCGTCGGTCGCTTACCTGACCTCGAACAAAAATCCTCATTTTGGGACAGACACTAGGTTATTGCAGCCCAAATTTTTTGTGCCCAGTTTGCACGGTGATGAGTTTGGGCAATGCCGTGTTGAACAAAAAATGGACCGTATTGTTTATCTTCCACCATTATGTGTTGTCTCAGCCATTGTCGCAAAAAAGTCATTAATTCTAATGTAACTTTTTCTTCTGAAGATTGGACTTTTCTATTAATGACGGCAACCTGTTTTTTGAGCTCAGTGTGCTTTTGTTTGTGTTCGTCATAGTCCGGATAGTCAAAAATTCGAAACAGGCTTTCTTCAACTGCAAAATGGATAATTGTATACTGAACAAGTTCATTCATAATGCGTTTTACCTGTTCAGCATTTTCTGTGGGATGATAAACTATCACTTCATATAAGTCGTTAATGAGCTGGATAAGTTGTTTATGTTGTTCATCAATTTCATGGATACCAACACTCATATTCGAGTTCCACCGAATGAATTCTTTTTCCTCCATGCTCATGCTTTTATTATGCCTGAATGAATAGGTAAAAATACCATTAAGATAATCAGTCGACAGGCTTTGGCTATTTTCCTGGCAGGGAAATACGTTCGTCTGTCTGTAAATTCGTATTAGGCTGGTAAAGCAAGATTGTTTTGCCTATAAGCTGAACCAATGACGCGCCGGAACGCTCGGCAAGTTGTTGAGCTGCTTCTTTTTTTGCAACAGCACAATTTTGGCCGAGTTTAATTTTAATCAATTCACGGGTTTTTAAAGCATCCTGAATAGAATGCAGTAAAGAATCTGAGATACCTTCTCTCCCCACAAACACTACTGGTTCAAGATGATGGCCCAGACCACGGAGAAATTTTTTATCTTTCCCTTTCAAGTGGGAACACACTGGATATTGTTGTTTGTTCATGCGTAATTCTATACGTAAAATTTTATTTAGGCAAATACGTTCGTAAAAATTTTATAACCGCCCACCCAGGTGCCAATAACTGAGCCAAGCCCGGTAAGCAGAAAAACCAGGAAAATCCGCAACAGTTTATTATTCCACCAGCCTTTTACCGTGGCAATGTCTGTAGCCACAGCTTCAAATTCTTTCACAACCGGAGGCCGTTTCATAAGTTGTACAAATGCACATACATAACCTGCACCTATTACCGGGGTCAAGCTTGTTATCGGTGCAGCTGCAAAAGCTGAGAGGACTGTTGCCGGATGAGCAAGGGCAAACACAGCACCAATAGCCGAAGGAATGCCATTAGCAAGTATCCAGTAAAGCGCATTGGCACCTGCTTCATTGGCTCCCTGCTTAAATCCTATGATAACAATGGATAAAATGATAGCTGCGGGTATTGACCACCCGGCAATCTTCCATCCTTTGGAGACCGGGGGAATTGTGTTGATATCTTCAATTATTGTACTGTTGTCAATATTGATCATTTTGGTAATCCCTGCCATATGTCCAGCGCCGACAATGGCAATAATATTCTTACCATGGGCAGATTTTATTTTTTCTGCCATAAAGATATCACGTTCATCAATAAGGGCATGTTTGGCTGCTGGTAACGCCTCGCCAATTTCATTCATCATCTCTGAGAGCACATCTTTTTTGCGTAATTCACCAAGTTTTTCTTCATCAAGCTCGGTGTCATCAAAAATTGAAGCCAAAAGGGTCGCCATAAGGTACCCTTTTTTAAAAAGCGAGGTGGCTTTCCAGGCACGACGCAGAGTAACCCGAACATCGCGGTCACAAAGCTCAATAGGAATTTTTTGTTTTTCGGCAGTTTTTGCGGCTGTCAACAGTTCCATGCCTGGCTGAATTCCTAATTTTCCACCCAGTTTTTTCTGGTAGGATGCCAGCACCAGATTAACCAGCAAGGTGGAAAGCTGTTTCTTTTTAATAATCTGCTTAAGATCAAGATTTTCCCATTGATGCGGATTGGAAAGCGCGGCAAAACGTTTGTCATCAAGCTCTATACAGACCACATCAGCAGCTTCCTGTTCAATAATATCCTCAACCAGATCCGCAGATTCTTGCGAAATATGGGCTGTCCCAACCAGAAGAATTGTTTTATCTCTATGATGTAACACCTCTACATCATTATTGTAGTTCTGGCGTGGAAAGGGAATTTCTGTCATGGTTTCAGGTTTAAAGAGTAAAGAGTTAAAATTATCGTCAACTGAAATTAAAGGGAACAGGTTGCAGATCGTCAGCACCAAACAATAGACATGAACACGCAGAGAGTAAAGGGAACAGTTAAAGAATTGTTTTTTGACTCAGCTGAGAGGAAAAAGCACGATAAAAGTAAAAGATAAAAAAATGCAGGCAGGAGGCTTGAGATAATTTGTTTCTCTCAGCCTCCTGAGTAAATATGACTCGTCAGCTTTTTTTGATCATAAGCTTTTTGCCAGGTTGTATGGTATTACTGTTTAATCCGTTCCAACGTCGTATGTCCCGGGCTGAGACCTGAAATTTTCGGGCAATGGTCCAGAGTGAATCACCACTGCGAACTTTGTAATAGCTGACATCAGCGAGGGGTTGCCTGTCCATGTTATTGCCAGGTTGACGCTTTTTACTATCAGCAAGGGTGATCAATCCTTTATCTGTCGGAAAAGATTGATTCATGGCAACAACAGAGTCTATGCTTTTTCCAGTTGTGGGAAGGTAGATTGCCAACTGTTGTCCTGCACGAACTCTACGGGTGTTTTTGATGTCATTCCATTGCATCAAAAGCTCAACAGGTACATTGTAACGCTTGCTTACAGCTGACAATGTCTGTCCTTTGCGCAACTCATGCAAAACCAGACGGCTTTCTCCGGCCGTTGATGCATAATAATCTTTGACAGTTTGTCCTTTTTTAAGGAGGACATACTTGGTGGTTCGGTAAGGTATGCGCAAACGTTGACCGCGTTTAAGCTTTGCGTTACGGATTTTATTGGCCTTAAGTAACGTTGTCATGCTTATATGATATCGTCTGCTGATCCTTCTGACGGTATCACCCTTACAGACTTTATGGGTTTTGTACCCGGTTGTGACAACTGGATGAAGCCGGGTGAGGTTTGCTGCAACAAGATCGTATGTTCCAGCAGGAATACGTAACGCATAAGGCTGGCCACCTGGGGGCGTCAGGTTTTTACGCAGTTCATTGTTGAGTTTTCGGAGTTTTTTTACAGTTGTTGAACCACATACGGCAATGGCGTGTAAGTCTGAACGGGCAGGCACGTTTATAATGTCAAATTGCTCAGGCTGCTGGTAATTGAGATCTGTGAAGCCATAGCTCGCCGGGTTTCTGGCAATCATAATTGCGGCTATCAGTTTTGGCACATATCGTTTTGTCTCAAGGCGAAGATATTTATGGCGGGCAAGTTCCCAGAAGTCTCTGGTCGAATATTTTTTGATTGCTCGCTCAATTTTTCCTTCGCCCGCATTATAGCCGGCTACAGCCAGCTGCCAGTCTCCAAAGCGCTCGTAAAGGGCATGTAAGTAAGAAACAGCTGCTTGAGTTGCTTTTTCAGGCTCAAGTCGTTCGTCTACCCAGGAATCGATCCGCAAACCATATAAGCGACCGGTTCCACGGATAAATTGCCAAAGCCCTGCAGCATGTGCCTTGGAGTAGGCAGAAGGATTATACCCTGATTCAATCATTGCCAGATAAGCAAGATCCTGGGGAAGCCCTGCTGCTTGTAATTCTTTACGGATAGCAGGAACATATTTGGATGATCGTTCCAGCCAGCGTTTGAAATACTTTTTTTGTCGATTTTGAAATAAATCAAGATAAAATTCAACCTGGGGATTCAACGTTATCGGAAAATCATAAACAACTTCTGTCTGCATGGTTTCCGGAGGCTGGTTTCCTTTGGTCCAGTTGCCTATATTTTCAAGACCGGCAAGCTCTTCTTCGAGATCCTGTTCCGACTCAACCGGTATAACGACATTCGCCAGAGCCTGATCATAATCACAACGCTCGCTGAGTGTTTTTTTTTGGGGATCAGTTTGAGGATGAGAGGAAATATTGTATGATGAACAGGCTGTAAGGAGAAAAATAAGAGATATTGAAAGAGAGGGGGCAATGAGGGTTTGGTATTTTTTCATTTCGTGCTCCGTGGCTCCTTTTTCACTAACTGTATTGAATTATTGCTTTTTTTCAGAATGGCGAAAGGCGAACCACTTGTAACTAATTATTTTTACAACATATCTACCATTATACGACCTCTTTTTTCAAGGAAAAACATATTGTTGACTAACCTTCTCCAGCTGATTTACAATGAAATTTGTCTTGTGAACCGATGATACAAGTAAAAACCTCTATATATCTGCGTAGCATCAAGTACGCATGTTCTATTTTTTATCGTTATATTATAACTAATTAAAGGATTCCTTCTCCCTCAACTTCTACTTCTTAAGCGACTATCCCGCTCATCATTATGTGGCGTTTTATTAAATACGTTTTTTTGACAATAGCTCTATTCTCTGTGCTTGGTATTGGCGTGGGGATCGGTATTGTTCACCATTTAGTTGTCAAAACCCCCTGTCCTGAAATGGAAGAGGCATACATTGAGGCAATTCTTGGCCAGGAAAGTCCAGTCTTTTATCGTGATGGACAAAATAAAATTGGCGTCTTGTTTCAGGATATCCATCGCCAGTATGTACCTTTTGACAGGATACCAAAGAATTTTGTCAATGCTATAGTTGCTGCTGAGGATAAACAGTTTTTTACCCATTACGGTATAGATATTCCCGGTATAATCAGGGCAATGATTGCCAATTATAAAGCTGGACGTGTGGTTCAGGGTGGGAGCACAATCACCCAGCAGACAGCTAAAAATTTATTTAAACGCAAGTCACGCAGTTATAAGGCCAAGTTGAAAGAATTACTCTATGCCTTGCGGCTTGAGAATAAATTTTCCAAAGAAAAAATTCTGGAATTTTATGCCAATCAGTTTTATGTCAGCGGTAACGGGCACGGTCTTGGAGTTGCTGCCCGTTACTATTTTGATAAAGATGTTGCTGAGCTTTCCCTGCTTGAAGCAGCATTTATTGCCGGGTCAGTTAAACGTCCTAATTATTATAATCCGTTCACCAAGAAAAACCGGCAGGATGCCAGAAAAGCCTTAATA
>RKSL01000181.1 GCA_008633435.1 Candidatus Desulfobulbus rimicarensis
CCTTACCTCCGAGCATTTTTTTTTGAGCATGACGCAGAGATCGGACAAAAAAACATTTTAGGACAGACACTACCTCAATTGAGAGGTAAAGAAGGGAGACCCTTGCCTGGTATCTGCGTCGGCATCCCTGGATTGTGATAATTACCTGAGAACAAATTTACTTGGGACCGCCACCACCGCCACAGGTAAAATCTGTAGTAAACACTTTAAGCTCATCGTTCTGAAACGCCTGCACAGCCTGGCCTACTGTTGCGGCTCCTCCGGCAAAAAAGACTTCAATATTCAGTTGATTAAAGGCCATGAGCGGTCGCATACCCATGCCGCCTGCCAGCAAAATCTTTACGCCATTGTCAGCCAGATATTGTACGGGAGCCATACAGCCGCCCTGCTGGTGCGGGACACTGGGTAAAGTACGCACCTCTTGTATTGCGCCGTCTTCCACATCGACAAGGGTGTAGAGATCGCAATGCCCAAAATGCTGGCCAAAGGCCGCTTCAAGTCCACCAGGTTCAGTTGAGGGAATACCTATTGTTATCATGAAAATCTCCTCTAAAAAAGTATTTGAAAGCCACAGTTTCCTGAAGCGTCCCATGCATCAGGGCTGGCCTTTCATAATTTGAAGTCTTTGCTCACGGTTATGGCTTGCACACCAGTTGTAGCCATGAGGGTTCATCTGAATAACTCAATATCAGGGAACAAGCTGCATGATTTTCTGCCAGGTTTTCTCAATTTCGAGGCTGAGCCCGGTTTCAGCAAGCTCTGTCACGGCAAGCCGCTGCACCATAGCCTCTGTTATTACCTTATCATGGGGTAATTTGCCGACCACAGGATAGTTTTTTTCCCGACAGAATCCTTCAATGCTTGCTGTTTGCTCACTGTTTAAATCAAACTTGTTAATAATCACTGCCGTTGCCACTTTAAAATGATCACATAGCGAGGCCACCCGTTCCAGATCATGCCGGCCTGAAGGCGTTGGCTCAGTGACCAGCACGGCAAGGTCTGTACCGGAAAGCGAGCTTATGACCGGACATCCTATGCCGGGAGCGCCATCACTCAAAATGAGATCAAGATGCCGTTCTTCTGCGAGTTTCTTTGCTTCCTGTTTAAGAAGCGCTACAAGTCTACCCGAGTTCTCCTCACCTGGAAAAAGTCTGGCATGCACCATGGCACCGAACCTGGTCGAAGAAATATACCACTGGCCACAATGCTTTTCAGGAAATTCAATGGCCTCATCCGGACAAAAACTCACACAGACCTTGCAGCCTTCACAGCGAAGTGAATCAACAGAAAAATGACCATCATCATGCTCAATAACTGCACCATATCGACACATCTCACGACACAATCCACATTGCTGACATGTATCCTGATCAATCCTGGCTTCATTACCTGCCCAGAACTCAACTTCACTCTCATGTTCAGGGGCAAGCAGAAGATGCAGGTCAGGGGCATCGACATCAAGATCACAAAGCACCTTATTTTTGGCTAAATGGGCAAAAGCAGCAGTCAGCGAGGTCTTTCCGGTGCCCCCCTTACCACTGATTATAAGTATTTCACGCATGATCAGCCTCCTGCCCTGCTCCGGCGGCCAGATTTTCAATTTGTTGTTTAAGGGTTACAAACAACTCCCGCAGGTTTTCTGAAACTGTCGTTATAACCTGACCTTTGGAATATGCCTCGGCAATTGCGCGGTCATAGGGTATTTCCGCAAGAACAGGAAGAGATTTGTCTGCGCAGAAACGATAAATCTCACTTGCACCAAGGCCGGCCCGGTTAATAACCACCCCCATGGGCTTACCAAAAGGAGAAAAGGCTTCCCAGGCCAACACGAAATCGTGAAAGCCAAAGGGGGTGGAATCTGTCACCAGCACTATCACATCTGAATCAATAACAGAAGTAACAGCTGGACAACTCACCCCGGGAGGAGCATCAATGAGCACATCCATGGGATTTTCACGTATTGTTGCTGCTACTTCATCCTTAATAATATTCATCAGCGGTGGAGTCATTGCCTCACCGATGCGAATACGCCCCATGATGAAGTCTGCTTTCCCTGCCCGCCCCCTGATGATCTCGCCAAGTTCGCGTCGACCAGGGCTTAACGCCCCATCGGGACAGATAGCCAGGCAGCCGCCACAGCCATGACACATGTCAGGAAAGGTCATTAAAAATTTGCCCATCATGGTAATCGCTTTAAACTGACAAAGTTCAGCGCATTTTCCACACAGTGAACATTTGGATAAATCCAAAACCGGAATCTCCATTTCTGCCGTCGAAGTGGTTTCGATTTCAGGATGCAGAAAAAGATGCAGATTCGGTTCTTCCACATCCAGATCAACTGTCAGCAGCTTTGACTGCCAGATAGTTGCCAACGATGCCGTTACCGTGGTTTTCCCAGTACCACCCTTACCACTTGCCACTGTTACAATCATTTTAGTATTTGTTTTGGTTTTGAGTTATTTGTTCTCAATTTTCATTGTATCGTTGCGCAATTCCGGCTTTCACCTGTCACGCAAAATCCTCCGTAATTCACGGCTATGAATGGCCTTCCCGATTGGGACCATCTGCAGCAGGAACCTTTCCAGCCAGAAATCTTTCCACAGCCTCACGCACGGTAAAGTCATCACAATCCTGTCCGACAATTATGCCAACCGCATTTAATGCCTGGAACGCTTTGGGCCCTACATATCCAGATAACAAGACATCAGCCCCTGCACCGGCAACAAGCTCTGCCGCCTGAATACCAGCTCCCTGAGCCATCACCTGAGAGGCACCATTGTCAATGTATTCTCCAGTCATGGTGGCAACATCAACAACCACAAAACCACCGGCCCGACCGAATCGGGAATCAACCTTATCATCAAGCGTGGGGCCATCGCTGCTCACAGCAATTTTTTTTATCTCTGTATCCATCATATTCCCTCATTTAACTTTCAGCCTTTTCTGGTGCCCTGCATCATCTAGAAGCAAAGATATGTACAAATTGTGCATATGTCAATAATATTTTCACAATTTCATCCGCCTTTTGTACCACAACAGGACTACTCTTCAAAGAAAAAGGGATGACCGCAAGTGCCATCCCTGTAAAGCTCAACTGTTAATAACTTTATACACTGTTAACGCACATTATCCTCCACTTCAATTTCCTCCCATCCGGTTATCATGGCTTTAAAATGAGAGGCAACAGTCTCGCCAGTCGTTGCCAGATAGACATGAATAATCAGGAAGGCAAGAAAAGCAAAAGCTCCAGCCGTATGCAGAAAAGCAACTGTCTCCAGTGAAACCTTACCGTCCAGATTATTGGAGTACATGTAGAGCAAGCCCGTTATTATCTGCAAAGGGAAGAGAAACACCTTAAGGGAGAAATAGGTGATTCTCTGTAATGGATTGAGTTTTCTGTCTGTACGTTTTTCAATAGGATGTTCGCATCCCTGAAAAATATCTTTGGTATAATAACAGATAACGTCAGCCGCCTTTTCCAACGTCGGGGTATACTGTTTCCACTCTCCTGTGGTCAGATGCCAGAAAACAGCAAAAGCGGTAAGTCCCATGAGCAGCCAGGCCAGGGTGTTATGCAATTCAACAGCAGAGCCAAAATCGAGCAGACTTCCCCCGCCATGGATGGCAAAACCGGTGAGCAGCAACATAATAACAAGTAGTGCCTGAGCCCAATGCCAGAAACGTTCGAATCGGGTATAAAATAACATTTTTTCTTTCATTATTTTTTCCTCCTGCCAGCAGTGACGATGCGGCCAAGCCCATGTAAGACCACCACGCCAAGCAGGAACAGGCAGCCAAACCAGCCAATTTTATCAAGCCCTTTAAAACGATCTCTTCCCGGCATATAAAACCCAGGCAGATCTTTTAATCGCCCCTTGGGATGATGGCATTCTTCACAGTGCAACGCCTTGTTACCAGGGGCAATCATGTGCGCCACAGGACGAAGATATTCAGTTTCGACAAAACCTATCTTGCCGCTGAACGGTTGCCCCACCACTTTTTGACCTGCTGCTGCGGCTTTTGTCCAGTCAAAATCCTTCCAATAGGCACCAGAACC
>RKSL01000032.1 GCA_008633435.1 Candidatus Desulfobulbus rimicarensis
ACGGCCAAAACCCTACCCGAGATTAATGAAACCCAGAGAGGAGGCACGCGAAGATGTTCGACAATATGGCCATCCTAAAAAGGTTCGATAAATGCCTCTATAGATTGAGAGGGGGGCACTCAAAAAGCTAAAGTAAGTGCCATTCGGGTCAGAACCCTTTTATCCACAAGGCTTATTTGACTTTTTCAGGGGGCGAAAGTTTCAGACAAGGTACAATATCACTCGGTTAGCATTGGTGGCTTGAACGATCTATTCACCCTCGATTCTGATAATGAAACTGAACATCTATTCATTTATCACATTTCAAATATTTTCCATACCACATTTTGAGAGAAATTATAGTAAGAGTCGGGTAATGCTAAAATACTGACTTGATGATTCAAGATAACCAGTGTATTCTTTAAATATGGAAACAGTGATATCCAGACTAACAGAACAGGCTTTATCGCTTCCAGCAATCGATCGTGTACATTTGGCTGACAGATTACTCGAAAGCCTGAATTCTCCCAGCAACGAAAAGATAAACAAGCTCTGGGCAGAAGAGGCTGAACGAAGGATTGACGAGCTTGATTTTGGTAAGGTACAAGCTATTCCAGGTGAAAAGGTCTTCGCTGATATCCGAAAGCGATTGGCGAAATGACCTATTCGTTCCATCCGGAAGCAAGTTCAGATTTGAATCAAGCCGTTGATTATTACGAAGATTGCCAGTTTGGTTTAGGAAGCGAATTCCTTGATGAGGTAGAGGCGGCTATAAAACAAATCCTTCTCCACCCAAAAGCCTGGAGCAAACTGTCACGCAGAACCAGAAGATGCCTTACCAATCGTTTCCCGTACAGTATTATTTATCAAACTCAAGAAAGCCATATCCGCATCATAGCAGTTGCCCATTCCCACAGACGACCTGATTACTGGAATGATAGAATCGACAGTTAGCTGTTTACTCAGACGATGTTCCTCTGCAAGAGGCGATAAGTAATCGCTTTCAGGCCGAGGGGCCGGGAGGAAAATGAGTAAAATGAGTAAAAGGGGTCGGAACAAAATTATATATCGGGAAACACTCTTCATACAATATAAAAATACAATTCCCCTTTACCTCGAAGAATTGCAAAGATACCATGCCCCGACTACCGGGAATTTCCCCTTCCGATTGGTGTAATATCAAGACCACAGCTCCCTTGGTGAACGGTTACACAATCGGCAGGCATACTTTGGGTCGGATGAAGGTCATTGGGTGTAAAAAAGCTGGCTCTATACGCCTTGTTTCAGTACTATTGTTGTCATGGATGCCCAAATTCTCAAACAACTTGCCCAAATCGTTGGCGCAAAACATCTTCTGACCAGCCCTGAAGAACTGGCCTGTTACAGTTTTGACGGCACAGGGCAAAGCTTTATGCCCGAGGCTGTCGCCCTGCCTGAATCGGCATCCCAGATTGCCAGCCTGTTGCAGCTTGCCAACACCCGAAGATTTCCCGTTATTCCCCGTGGCGCGGGCAGCGGCATGACCGGCGGCGCTCTTCCTGTCCGGGGAGGGCTGGTTATTGCTTTTTCCCGCATGAACCGGATTCTTGAAATTGACCGGGAGAACATGATTGCCGTAGTTGAGCCAGGCGTAATCACAGGCGAGCTGCAGAGCGCTTTGCAAAAAAAGGGCCTGATGTATCCACCAGATCCGGCAAGCCTCAAATTTTGTTCTCTTGGCGGCAATGCCGCCGAGTGTGCGGGTGGGCCAAGTGCTGTAAAATATGGTGTCACCAGGGATTATATCATCGGCCTGGAAGTCGTCCTTGCTGACGGCCGGATAATGCAAACCGGTGTACGCACCGAAAAGGGCGTTGTCGGCTACGATCTCACCCATCTCTTTATCGGCTCAGAAGGAACCCTTGGTATTTTTACCAAACTCATCCTCCGCCTGCTGCCACTGCCCGAGGCAAAGGCTACCTTTCTGCTCAGCTTCTCCTCCATTGCCGATGCCACAACCCTTGTCGGAGAAATTATGTCTGCGGGTCTGGTTCCCTGTACCCTTGAATACATGGATAAAACGGCAATAGCAGTTGTGGCCGGCAGACTATCTTCACCTCCAGCAAAAGAGACCAAGGCTTTGCTACTTATTGAATTTGACGGCACAGCCCAACAGCTCACAGACACAACAGCACGGTTCACAACTTTTGTTCGCTCTAAAAACAGCTGCACCCTGCAACAAGCCACAAATGCTGGAGAAAAGAAGGAACTCTGGCTGGCCAGAAGATCAATTTCTCCGGCAACACTCTCGCTTAAACCCCATAAAATCAGTGAAGATGTGGTGGTTCCCCGTTCAAAAATTCCAAAACTCGTTGCCTTTACCGAAAAACTTGCCGATCGGCTCAAGCTGATCATTCTCACCTTTGGCCATGCCGGAGACGGTAATATCCATGTAAATATTATGGTGGACAAAACCGATACAGATGAGTATCAACGGGGGATGCAGGCCAAAAAACAGCTTTTTGAATATGTCATATCTTTAGACGGCACCATTTCCGGCGAACACGGTATCGGCACCACAAAAGCCGAATTTATCTCCATGGAACTCAGTCCAACAACACTTGCAGTGATGCAGGGGATCAAAACGCTGTTTGACCCCAATGACATTCTCAACCCGGGAAAAATTTTCCCATCTTCTCAGCACCCCTGAACTGCCTGTTAAGAAATCTCAGGGGTGAATCCTGGAACGAACAGCATCAATTGTATATACAATTTCATCTTTTTTCTTTGCGAGCTTCCGGTTTTCTCAATTCTCTGCTACAATAGTTTTGATGTAAACAATAATCATTCTTTCCATCTTCTCTATGAAACAGTTTGTATCCTCCCGCCACCGACTTCGCTACCTGCTTGCCCTGTTACTTGTGGCAGTTGGTCTCAGTCTCACCTGGACAGATGCCCTTAAGCGATGGGATCTCTCCCTATACGACCTTTTTTCCACACTTTCCTACCGGGAGGCTTCTGAGGATATTCTTATTCTGGCCATTGATGAAACCAGCGTCAAAGAATTTGGCCGCTGGCCCTGGTCACGAAACGTTCATGCACAGCTTATCAACAAACTCACCCGGGGCGGTGCCCGTGCCATTGGCTATAATGTGTTTTTCACAGAAACAAACAGCTATGATCTCCAGGGTGACCTTGCCCTTGCCCAGGCTCTGGCACAAAGTAACAGAGTGATTCTGCCGATTTTTAACGAAAAGCCCTTTCCCGATGCCCCGCTGAGAGTTACCCTGCCCCTACCGATGTTCAAGGATGCCGCGGCAGGGCTTGGTCACGTCAATATCGAATTTGACGCCGATGGTATTGTCCGCCACGCCCTGCTACAGCCTCTGCACGTTGGGCAGGAGGATTTCCCTGCAATGGTTGTTGCCATGATTGGTTTGGATAATCAGGATTCTCAGCAGAGTATGTCAAAAATTACAGAAGACGAAAACAATTCCCGGCTCGTCTCCTTTACCGGTCCACCCGGCAATTTTGCGTCACTCTCGCTTGCAGATTATCTCCAGAAAGATTTTCCTGCAGAGATAGTTCGCGATAAATTTATTCTTGTCGGTGCCACGGCTCTGGGCCTTGGTGACAAACTGCCCACACCGGTTTCCGGTGAATCACCCATGACCGGGATCGAGTATAACGCCAATCTCCTCAACGGGTTACTCACCTCAGCTCTTATAACCCCGCTTGGCATGGGGTGGCGACTGGCGCTTGTGTCAATTCTCGCACTTCTCCCAATATTGCTCTACGCGATGCTCTCGCCACGCCAGAGCCTGCTGGCCATTGTGTATCTCCTGGTTTTCACCCTGCTGGCAAGCCTGGTGTTGTTACGGACATTGAACATCTGGCTGCCGCCATCACCATTATTGACAGTGCTTGCTCTCGGCTATCCGCTCTGGATCTGGCGACGGCTTGAAGAGACTATTCTCCAGCTCTTCAGAGAAAAGGAACGGGCTGAAGTAATTCTCCATTCCATTGGCGACGGAGTCATTGCCACTGATGTGGAGGGACGGGTGGAATATATGAATCCTGTCGCGGAAATGCTCACTGGATTCCCCTTGGCCCAGGCAAAGAGCAGTCCACTCCGGGAAGTTTTCCCACTGACCAGCGAAGACCGAAATCACGATCTTACAACCATAGTTGACCGCTGTTTACAAGAAAAGCGCATCGTCTCGCTGAAGAGTAACGGTTTTTTTGTCAACCGCGAAAACAGGGAGCATGTCGTGCAGACCTCAGCCGGACCTCTCCAGGGTAAATCCCAAAAAGCCCAGGGCGTAGTATTGGGTATCACCGATGTCACCGACACCCATAAAATGATGCGCCAGATGGAGTACCAGACCACCCATGACCTGCTCACCGGCCTGCCCAACCGTTCTCTATTGCAACGCCGCCTCGAAGAAATACTGGAACGTAACGAAATCCGCAACAGCCAGACAGCTGTCTTTTTTATAGATCTTGACCAGTTTAAAAAAGTCAACGACCAGGTGGGGCATCATGGTGGAGATCAACTCCTGCAGATTGTCGGAAAACGGTTACAATCCTGTTGCGCCAAAACAGACGTGCTGGCCCATCTCGGCTCGGATAAATATGTTATAGCCCTTGAGAAAATATCCAGCCACCAGGATGCCATAGAATTTGCCGAGCGATTGATATTTGTCCTTGCACCACCTTTTCCCATGGTGGGGCAGAGTGTGTTTATTTCCTGTCATATCGGCATCTGTTTATACCCAAAAGATGGCCGCAATGTGGATGAGCTTCTTAAAAACGCAGATACAGCCATGTACCGGGCAAAGAAATCCAGTAGAGAAGTGTATCAGTTCTTTACCAGCTCGATGAATAAACAGATCATGGAACGACTTGATATTGAGAAAAAGCTCCGTTTTGCGCTGGAAAATAACGAGTTGGAGATGTACTACCAACCCCAATTTACCGCAGACACCCGTCAACTCATAGGCGCAGAATCACTTATCCGCTGGACAAGCGCTGAGGAGGGACCTATCTCGCCCGGAAGATTTATTCCGGTGGCGGAAGAATGCGGCTTGATTCTCCCCATAGGTGAGTGGATAATTCATACCGTCTGCGCCCAGGCTAAACAGTGGCAGGATGCAGGTTTTTCCCCCTTGCGGCTGGCGGTAAATCTTTCGGCCAAACAGTTCATGTACAGTGATATTTTTTCGATTGTATCCAGTGCACTGGACACCACAGAACTTCCCCCTCTCTATCTGGAACTTGAAATCACAGAAAGCCTGATCATGGAGGATATTGACCACGCCATTGCCCTGCTGACTCAATTAAAACAACTGGGAGCCAGCATCTCCATTGATGACTTTGGTACCGGCTATTCTTCGCTGGGCTACCTTAAGCATTTCCCTGTGGATCAGCTGAAAATTGACCAGAGTTTTGTTCGTGATCTCGCTGACAATCCAGAAGATCAGGCATTGACCCAGGCCATCATCACCATGGCTCACGGTCTGAACCTGGGGGTCATTGCTGAGGGCGTGGAAGACGAAGAACAGCTGGCAATCCTCAAACAACAGCAATGTGATGAGACCCAGGGATATTATTTCAGTCGTCCGTTATCTGTTGAGCAAATGACCAGATTTCTGCACAAACACCCACCCCGCCCCGATGCCGGGTAACAGCATCGGGCCTCAGACGACTTCACTGTCAATCAGCTCTTAAAAAAGACAACCGACTTCAAAACATTGCCAGCAAACCAGTTCCGGGATACCAAAGCACCACAATGAGATACACCCATGCCCTGTATCTTTCCCACACATTGGTGTCCAAATTGGGAAAAAACCTTGTTGACCAGGGGTAAGATGTAGTATGGATACACTTTGTTACTTCACGTTGTATTTTGAGAGCTTTTGATTCGGCAGTACGTTCATAAGATTCCATGGTACTGTTGACGGTGCCAATTACAGTCGAAAATCATTGGAACTGGGTAACCGTTCACCAGTACCCCCGGTAAACGGTTACGGAACTGGTAGTATCATTTTGGTCAGGCGCTCTCTCAACGTGGTCGGGCATGACAGGAATCGCACGCCCGGAACCCCGTCGTATCCATTGACAAGATGCCGGGATGTTCATTTAAAGACAGTAATAGATTATTTCTCACGCCCCTGTATACACTATGAAGACAGACAGCCCCACCCCCCCTGGCCTTGATCGACGAAAATTTCTGCAGATTGTTGCGGTTGCTGGAGCAGCAGGTGCAGGATGGACACTTGGTCGCCACCGAATCGGTTCTGCGTATAAAGTTGTCAGGAAGAGCCAGCCCATGATGGGTACAGTACTCAACCTCACGCTTTACGGCCCCGAACAGAGTGTATTGGAAAATGCGATAGATGCCACCATTGCCCGTATGCTCTCTCTGGAAAAACAACTGAGCAGACACGATGACCAAAGCCAGATAGCCCAGCTGAACCGAACCGGCAGCATTAACCATCCCTCCCCGGATCTCTGCAACGTGCTTAAACTGGCAGGATTTATCCATGATACGACCTCAGGAGCCTTTGACATTACCGTGTTGCCACTGGTCAAGTTGCAGCAGCGCAGTCAGGCGCCGATCCAGAAAAAAATTGACCAGGCTCTGGCGCTCACAGGCTTTGCAAAGCTTAAACTCACCCAGAAAAGAATCAGCCTGCAGCATAAGGGAATGGGGATTACCCTTGATGGCATAGGCAAGGGATACATTGTTGATCAAGGCGTGTCGGTGCTTGACGAAAACGGCTTTACCTGTGCCTATGTTGAAGCAGGAGGCGATCTCATGGTCAGTGGTAAAAAGCCCGGAGATACCCCCTGGCGCATCGGTATCCGTAACCCCCGCCCCGATAACAGTTCTGAAAAAATGGTTGTGCTTGAAACGAGCAACCGTGCTGTTGCCACCTCAGGCGATTACATGCAGGCCTATGACAATGACCTCAACCGCCATCATATTGTTAATCCGAAAACCGGTTACTCACCGCCAGAGCTTGCCAGTGCAACCATTACCGCTCCTACAGTCGCCCTGGCCGATGCCCTTGCCACCGCTGCCATGGTCATGGGGTCGACAAAAACCCTGGCAATGCTCAGCACTCTGCCAAACTGTGAGGGCTACCTGATAGATAAACAGCTCAACCATTTCCAGAGCAAAAACTTTTCCGGCTGATATGAAAGTATTTCATTTAAAACGTGGATTGGATTTGCCTCTGAACGGTGCTCCTGAGCAACGTATAGTTGAGGCTCAGCCGCCACAACACGTCGCTCTGCTTGGGGATGACTATGTTGACCTTAAACCCCGTTTCACAGTACAGGAAGGAGACCAGGTAGCCCTTGGTCAATGCCTGTTCATTGACAAAAAAAATCCCGGTGTCCGCTTTACCTCTCCGGGATCGGGTACAGTTGTCTCCATTCAACGCGGCGCAAAACGCAAATTTGAGGCAATAACAATAGCCCTTGAGAAAGGGGAAGAACGAAAGTTTGCCATTCCCGCTGATTATGGCCCCGAAGGCATTTCCGGTGATACGGTTCGGAATCTGCTTGTTGAATCAGGTCTATGGACAGCCCTGCGAACCCGTCCCTACGATAAGATTCCGGCCATTGACTCTACCCCGAACTCTCTGTTTATCACGGCCATGGACACCAGGCCGCTTGCCGCAGATCCTGCCGTTATCATCAATGAATACCGGGAAGATTTTTTACTGGGCCTGCAAATGGTACAACGGCTTGCCCCCACAACCTATCTCTGCACAGACGGCAGCCCGGAGATACCAGGGCGGGAAACAGGCGGTATTATCAATGCCGAATTTCATGGCCCGCATCCGGCAGGTCTGCCCTCAACCCATATTCATTTTTTAGACCCTGCCCATCAGCAAAAAACCGTCTGGTTTATCGGCTATCCAGATGTCATCGCTGTTGGCCATCTGTTTCGTACCGGTCGTATTTTAACAGAACGAATTATTTCCCTGGCTGGCCCGGCCATGAAAAGTCCCCGCCTCATCCGCACCAGAAACGGGGCAAATCTTGCCGAACTCTGCCCTGCAGAAGCTGCGGACAACGATATCCGACTGCTATCAGGATCTGTACTTAACGGCCGACAATACAGCGAGGCACATCAGTATCTTGGCCGATTCCACCACCAGATATGCGCACTGGCTGAAGGTGACGGTCGCGGTCTGCTCAGCTGGATGATGCCGGGAAGAGACCGATATTCCACCAAGAGATTATTTTTCTCCAGCTTTATGCATAAAAAGGGATTTGCCATGAATACCGCGGCCTGGGGTGGGCGTCGGGTGATTTTTCCACTTGGAGTCTATGAAGAAGTCATGCCCCTTGATTTTGTCATCACCTCGCTCTTAAAAAGCCTGGCCACCGATGACCTGGAAAAAGCCGCCGCACTGGGTGTCCTGGAGCTTGTGGAAGAAGATCTTGCCCTCTGCTCTTTTGTCTGTCCGGGAAAAAATGATTATGGCCCCATGCTACGGGCCATGCTCACCCGAATTGACCGGGAATGCTAACCTGTATAGACCTCAATGAGATTTGTATTGCCGAGTTATACTGAGACTTCTGTATGCCAGGCTCATAAAGATCAGCTCTTTGATAATAACCAACTGGTAACTGAAAAACTCCATGAAACCACTTGAAAACTTGTTTAATCGGGTCGCGCCCCATTTTAAGCCAGGCGGTCGATTACACCGCTGGTACCCGCTATTTGAGGCCACAGACTCCTTTCTCTTTGGCAGCAGTGAACGGGCCGCCAACGCACCCCATGTTCGTGACGCCATGGATCTTAAACGAATCATGGTTTCTGTGATAGTCGCGCTGCTTCCCTGTGTCATTATGGCCATCTGGAATACCGGCTATCAGGCCAATCTGGCGCTGCAGGCCTTGGGCGTCTCCTGCCCGGCAGGATGGCGGGGAACACTCCTTGCACAAGTGGGCTGTGACCCGACAAACCTTGTTGCAAATCTTTACCACGGTGCATTATATTTTCTGCCCATTTATCTGACCAGCGTGGTCGCAGGTGGCTTCTGGGAATGTGTCTTCAACATTGTCCGCGGCCATGAAATGTCTGAGGCGTTTCTGGTCACCAGTATGCTTTTTGCACTTATCCTGCCGCCCACTATTCCTCTCTGGCAGGTAGCTCTTGGCATCAGCTTCGGGGTCATTTTTGCCAAGGAAGTCTTTGGTGGTGTCGGGCTCAACTTTATGAATCCAGCACTGGCAGCCCGAGCCTTTGTCTTTTTTGCCTATCCTGCCCAGATGAGTGGCGACCAGGTGTGGACAGCCGTAGACGGACTGAGTAGTGCGACCGCACTCACGACCATGGCTGCCGCCGCCCCGGGACAGGCCGTGGCCTCTCTGAATTTTTCCTGGTGGCAGGCCTTTCTCGGCACGATCCCCGGTTCCATGGGCGAAACATCGACTCTGGCCTGCCTGATAGGTGCTGCCGCCTTGCTGGTGACCGGTATTGCCTCATGGCGGGTTATGGCCGGCATGCTGGCTGGTGGACTTGGCTGTTCGTTGCTTTTCCTGATGTTTGGCTCGACCACGAATGCCATGTATTCTGTCCCGCCGCACTGGCATCTGGTTTTAGGTGGCTTTGCTTTTGGCCTGGTCTTTATGGCCACAGATCCGGTCACAGCCCCCCATACCACCACTGGCCGCTGGATTTACGGAATTGTCATCGGCGCGCTGGCAATACTTATCAGGGTGGCCAACCCGGGATTTCCAGAAGGTGTAATGCTGGCAATTCTGCTTGGCAATGTGTTTGCTCCCCTGTTTGACTACTTTGTTGAACAGGCCAATATCAAACGAAGGATGCTTCGTCATGGCTAAAGAATCCTTTTTTAAACCCTTTTATACAGTTCTGGTTCTGGCCTTTGTCTGTTCCTTTCTGGTGTCACTGGCCTCGGTGGGCCTACGCCCCAGGCAAGAAGCTAATCGCGCTCTTGAACAGAAAAAAAACATTCTCCTGGCCGCTGGACTTTATCAACAGGATGCTGATATTGATGAGTTGTTTGCAAAAATTGAACCAAGGATTATCAATCTTGCCAGTGGCAATTTTGTTGAAAAAAACACCTTATCAGTTAAGGATTTCGATCAACTTGGTTCAACCAATGATAAAAAAATGAGTCGGCTCCTGCCCAAAGACAACGATCCTGCAGGATTGCGTCGGCTGGAAAAATATTCCCTGGTGTATCTTGTCCGCACAGGGAATAAACTTAGCAAAATAATTTTACCCGTGCGCGGCAAAGGACTCTGGTCAACCATGTATGGTTATGTCGCCTTAAATGGTGATTTTCAAACCATCTGTGGTATTGCCTTTTATGAACACGGCGAAACTCCTGGCCTTGGCGGCGAGATTGAAAACCCGGCATGGCTGAATAAATGGCAAGGAAAAAAAATATATAACGAGAACAAAGAGGTGGTTCTCAAAGTGGCCAAAGGCAGCAGCAAGGCAACTGGAGAGGCCGCCCAATTTGAAGTGGACGGTCTTTCGGGAGCCACACTGACCGGTGATGGTGTAGAGCGACTTTTCCACTTCTGGTTTGATAAACAAGGCTTTAAGCCCTTTCTTGAAAGACTCCAGCAGAGGGAGGGAAAAAATGGCTGAAACTCCACGTCAACTTCTCATTCACCCAATATTACAGCGCAATCCGATTGCGTTACTGGTACTCGGTATCTGCTCAGCCCTTGCGGTTACCGGCAAACTATCCACTGCTTTTGTAATGTCCGTCTGCGTTACCGTTGTGGTGGCTTTTTCCAGCCTGACCATTAGTATTGTCCGACATCATATCCCCAGCTCTGTTCGAATAGGCATCCAGATTACAGTAATTGCCACCATGGTTATTCTGGTCGATCAGATCTTAAAGGCCTTTTATTTCGATCTCTCCAAGCAGTTATCCATTTACGTCGGCCTGATTATCACCAACTGTATTGTTATGGGGCGTGCTGAGGGATTTGCCATGAACAACCCGCCCAAGGCCAGCTTTATAGACGGAATTGGCAACGGCCTGGGCTATGGCTTTGTGTTAATGGTGGTGGCCTTTATTCGGGAACTTTTCGGTTCAGGCTCTCTTTTTGGCTATGAAGTTCTTAAACTCACTTCAAATGGTGGCTGGTATGTTCGCAACGGTCTGCTTCTGCTGCCTGCCAGTGCTTTTTTCCTGATAGCCCTGCTCATCTGGCTGCTGAGAACCATAGATCCTGATCAACAGGAGAACAACTGATGGGACATTATTTTTCAATTATCTTTACTGCCCTCTTTATTGAGAACCTGCCCCTGAGCTTTTTCCTGGGGATGTGTACATTCCTGGCCATCTCCAAAAAAGTTAAAACTGCAAACGGACTTGGCGTAGCAGTCCTGGTACTGACGGTGATCACGGTACCGATCAATAATCTTATTCTCAATCATCTGCTCAAACCCGGCGCACTGGCCTGGGCAGGACAACCAGGCATTGACCTGACCTTTCTTGGCTTTCTGATTTATATAGGGGTCATTGCTGCGGTCGTGCAGATCATGGAAATGATTATGGATCAGTTCATGCCAGGCCTCTACAACACCCTTGGAATATTTTTGCCTCTGTTAACGGTGAACTGCGCAATTTTTGGCGCAACACTGTTCATGGTTGAACGGGATTACACCTTTGCTGAGAGTGTCGCCTACGGCATTGGTGCAGGCGGGAGTTTTCTGCTGGCCGTGGTCGCACTTGCGGGTATTCGGGAAAAACTTGAATATGCCAACCCCCCGGCCGGATTGCGCGGGCTTGGGTTGACCTTCATCACAGCCGGACTCATGGCTCTTGCCTTTATGGGACTCGGTGGCCTGAAGCTGGGATAACCACTTTACTGAAGACAACATTGCCCATGAATTTGTGGAGTAACAAGCATGCATGAAATATATGTCGGGGTCATCTGTTTCCTGACCATCCAGCTGATCATGGTCACCCTGATTACAGTGACCCGAAAACTTGTTTTGCCGGGAGGCTCAGTCACCCTTCGAATTAACGAGGATAAAACTCTTGAGGCTGAGACTGGCGGCAAACTGCTCACAACGCTTGCGGAACAGGATATTATCCTGCCATCGGCCTGCGGAGGTGGCGGCAGTTGCGGTCAGTGCAAAGTTGTCGTTACCGAAGGTGGCGGAACAATTCTCCCTACAGAACGCTCGCATGTCAGCCTGCGTGAGGCCAACAATGGCGTACGACTGGCCTGTCAAGTACAGGTTAAGCATAATATGGAGCTTGTTGTTCCGCAGGAAATGCTTGAAACCCGAAAATGGGACTGCAAGGTTATTTCCAACAACAACGTCGCCACGTTTATTAAAGAACTTGTCCTTGAACTGCCCCCCGGCGAAGAAGTGAACTTCAAGGCTGGCGGCTATATTCAGGTTGAAGTGCCTCCGCATTCTGTGGCCTATTCAGACTTTGACATTGACGAACGGTACCTCTCTGACTGGACTCATTTTAAAATGTTCCAGTATGTATCCCATGTTTC
>RKSL01000182.1 GCA_008633435.1 Candidatus Desulfobulbus rimicarensis
AACGCAAAAAAAGGCGCCTTACGCCCTGTGTATAAGAATATTATATTTTAATACACAGGATAACAAAAAGCAAACAAAGAGTTTGTCAACACCTAAATTCAGGTTGGAATAGAGGGTAGAAAAGAGTACAACTCTTTTGAGTTCCGACAAAAAAACTCTCTACGTATAAAAAACTACAGTGTAGTATATTATGGATACACTATTTCAACAAAGAGCCTCAGGAATCCTGGTTCACATTTCCTCCCTTCCAGGAGGGAACGGTATTGGCGACATGGGGGTAGCCAGCCGGAATTTCATAGATTTTCTTGCAACAGCAGGCCAGAGTTACTGGCAGCTATTGCCCCTGGGGCCTACCAGTCAGAGTTTTGGTAATTCGCCCTACATGAGTTACTCTTCCCTGGCAGGAAATCCCTTACTGATCAGCCTCGAAGACCTTGACCAACAGCTTTGCTCAGCAAAAACATCCCTCACCTCAACAACGGATATCTTTTCAGAATACAGTGTTGAATACCAAGACGTCATTTCCTACAAAAATAAACAACTCCACATTGCCTGGCAACTTTTCCAACAGCAGGGAGAAACAGACCTGCTGGCAGAGTTTAATGTCAACAATCCATGGGCAAAAGAATATGGTCTGTTCATGGCCTTAAAAACATTTTTTAAAGGGAAAGCTTGGTTTCAATGGCCTGAAGAACTGAAAAACCGAGACTCCAATGCCCTCCTGGAGGCAGAGCAACAACTGGCTGAAGAGATTAACAGCGTAATCTTCTTTCAGTACATATTTTACCAGCAATGGCAGAGACTGCATGCGTATGCCAAACGCAACAATATTCAAATTATTGGCGACCTGCCCATTTATGTTGGCCATGATTCAGTGGACGTCTGGACCCATCAACATGTCTTTGACCTTGATCCCGTTACCGGCAACCCTACTCACGTTGCCGGTGTACCGCCGGATTACTTCAGCAAGACCGGCCAGCGTTGGGGCAATCCGTTATACCGTTGGAATACAACAGATACAGACATCAAAGAGAAACTTTACTCCTGGTGGGAGCATCGCCTGGGATTTTGGCTTAAGGCAGTTGATGTTATCCGAATTGATCATTTCCGGGGCTTTGCATCTTATTGGGCAATTGCTGCTTCTGAGACTACGGCAGTAAATGGCCAATGGATTAAAGGACCAGGTCGGGAATTTTTTATGGCCATGGAACAAAGGCTCGGCAATCTGCCGATTATTGCCGAAGATCTTGGCATAATAACGCCAGAGGTTGAAAAACTTCGTGACGACCTTGGCTATCCGGGCATGAAAATTCTGCTCTTTGCCTTTGACGGTAATCCCGCTAACAGCTACCTGCCCCAAAATATTGCAGCCAACTCCGTCATCTATACAGGAACCCATGATAATCCTACAGCAGTCGGTTGGTTTCTTGACCCTGAAGTACCCATCGAGGCAAAACAACAGGCAAAACACTATGCCAATGCCAACAATCTTGATGCGTCTTCATTTCATCACGACACTCTTTACCTGGTACATTCATCAGTAGCCCGGCTTGCTGTTGTCCCGCTCCAGGATATTCTCGGCTTTGGTAACGACTGCAGAATGAACATACCCGGAACAGCTAAAAATAACTGGCGATGGCGCTGTGCAGCACGATTTCTCACTGATGAGCTTGCCCGTAGACTGCATGAAGTCACCCACATCTTCAACAGGACCCCTGAATCAGCATCAAAGGACAACTCATTATGAAATGTACGCTCTTTCTTGGCAGTGCCAGAAAAAATGGCAATACAGAAATTCTCCTTCAGCAAATCATTAAGGGCATAGCAAGCAAGTCCGGAGAAATAACTCTGTTCAGACTGGCAGAACTGGATATTCATCCCTGCATAGGGTGTGGCTCCTGCGAAAAAACCGGCAATTGCGTTTTTCAAGATGACATGAATGCAATTTACCAGTCCATAATCGAGGCTGATCGAATCGTGATAGGATCTCCCATTTATTTTTATCATCTTACCGCCCAAACTAAATGCTTTATTGATAGATGCCAGACGTTGTGGAGCAGAAAATACGTGCTCAATAAACAGATCAGCACCAACGCCGATCGTCAAGGGGTTTTAGTCAGCATCGCGGCCACAACAGGAGAAAAGATCTTTGCTGGAGCCAGTTTAACAGCCAGGTATGCCTTTGACGCCATGGGCTGTACTTTTACCGAGGAACTGCTGATTCGTGGTATGGATAACAAAGGCGCAATGGCTGCAAACAGTGAGGCATTACAAAAGGCCTTTCTGCTTGGCCAGAAGATAGCCTCGACCTGAGCTTTTTAGAGTCAGACAGATAATGATCCTTGACAAAGCACAACATATATTTTACAAACTCACGCACCGCTTGGCCCCATCGTCTAGCGGTTAGGACGACGGCCTCTCACGCCGTAAACAGGGGTTCGATTCCCCTTGGGGTCACCAGATTATAATGAAGACATTGTCTCTGGACTTATTCTTCATCTTTTAAAGCCGTCTCAGAAAGAGTACAATCCTGAGACGGCTTTTTTTATTTTGTTGTATCCTTGTTTCTCAAAAAGATGGTTAAATGATAACTGTTCAGCTGTACCCCAATTTTCAGGCGATCAGGCTGCCTCGCATAGAAAGGTTATAGCTCGTTGGCCTGCTCTGAGTCTCACAGGTTCGCTTACCTACCTGAATCTCGGGAACATCTGATCAGTTCCCCTCAGTGGTTTTGCAAGCTTTTTTTGCACCCCCCTGAATAGTTACGATAAATGCAAAAAAATTGGTTCTTGTCAACATGCCACATCGAGCCCCAATCTTCCCTTCCCAAATTATAGTTGCACCACAAAATGACCAACCACACCTTGCCAAATGCTATGCACACTGAAATCCTTAAAACTGATCTGAAAGATTTATCACAGGATAAACTGGTTGAATATGTCGAATCTCTGGGTCAGCCAGCCTTTAGGGGACGGCAAATACTGGCGTGGATTTACAAGCCTGGTATTACAGATTTCAATCAGATGACAGATCTTGCCAAAGAATTCAGGGCGACACTGGCTGAGCATGCCTATATGAGCAATTTTACAAATCCTTTAGTAGAAATATCACGCGACGGTGCTGTAAAGTTTGGTTTCAGGCTAACCGATGGCTTTGTTATTGAGTCTGTTCTCATTCCTGAAGAAGACCGCAACACCTTATGCGTTTCTTCCCAGGCAGGTTGTGCCATGGGATGTCGATTTTGTCTTACCGGCAACATGGGATTTACGCGAAACTTAAGTTGCGCTGAAATTGTCAATCAGGTATGTGCAGTTTGCGATTGGATGATTGCGGGCAACAAAGGGCGACTGACAAATATTGTTTTTATGGGTATGGGGGAGCCTTTGGCAAATCTGGAAAACCTGCTTGATGCTCTTTCCCTGCTCACTGAACAACGGGGACTGGATTTCTCAGCACGACGTATAACCGTGTCCACCTGTGGTCTGGTACCGCAAATGCTTAAACTTGGCAAACTTACCAGGGTAAACCTTGCCATATCATTACATGCAGCAGACAACGCCACCCGCAGTCGTCTGATGCCAATCAACGACCGCTACCCCATCGAACAACTTCTGGACGCCTGCAAAGCGTACAAACAGAAAAAACGACAACGGGTAATGTTTGAATATACACTTCTTGAAAACATTAATGACCATGCAGGGACAGCAAAAAAGCTTGCCTCTCTACTGCAAGATATTCCGTGTAAAATAAATCTGCTTTCCATGAATGAAGGCGGAGGAAATCCCTATAAAAGCCCGGATCATTCCACAATTTTGCGTTTTCAGAAAATTCTTCGGGATGAAGGCTTTACGGTTTTTATTCGGCAAAGCCGTGGAGCTGATATTTCAGCAGCCTGCGGCCAACTTTCCGGAAAGGAGATGTCTGGCCTGTAAGGTTTGTAAGGTTTACCCATTAAACCTGAACAGTTCTATTCAGGGGAGCGGCAGGCAGAGGGAAAACCATATTTTAAAGGATGACCGTAGGAATACCAGAGGAGAGTACGAACATTTTATTGAGCTGAAAGTTACAGCATCTGGAATAAAAAATGCGAAACACGAATATCGAAATCCGAAACAATTCCATATGACAAAAGAGAAAAAGCCAATGAACCGTAACGACTCAAAGGGTTAACGACTCTGTGTTTGTATTATTTCTGAGCGGTGACTGCTTAAAGGAGTATCATTATGTGTGGCAGGTGGCTGAAGAATCAGCCACAGCCATCTTGATTCATGACAACCACGAAAGGAAGAAGGGAAAATCTACATTAAGCCCATATCCTGAAAAAGACCTTTATAGGTCCAGGAACGCAATTCTGCACTGAATTTTTTTTGCAGTTTAAGGTCGTTCACTGCCTTCCAGGTGACATCGACGATTGCTGCAGTTATCTCTTCTTTAGGCGCCTCACCAGTGAAGCGGAATGAACCGGTATCTGAAATGTCAAAATACTTATTAAAAGGATCAAGAACCGGATACTCACCAATAGCCTCATGAAACCTTTCCTGGAGATGCTGTAAAGGATCCCCTTTAAGTTTTTTCCAGGCAACAAAAACAAAAAGCCCAAGATAGGCGCTGATTGCAGTGTCAAGCCCTGAAAAAAATTCATTGCCAGTCCCTAGTATTTTGTTGCTTGCCCGGACAGTCTCATGCAAAACTGCCTGTTCATGCTGTGCATCATCCCTGAAATGGCCGATTCTGTAAGTAGCGATATTTTCCTGAAGCAGGCCAAGCAAACGGTTGTAGTCATCGTCTGCAGGGCTTAACCCACCTTTCCCCCAAGTGTAGGATCCTCCTTCACGCTCTCCTTGTCGGTAAAAAAGAATTGCCCCTTCATCAAATTCCTGAAGATGCACATCAACAAAACCTGAAAATTGTTTCTGGCGAAGACGAAAGACCAGATCAGGTAGGGAAATATCTGTTGATTTTAATATTTTTTTTGCCCGTTGAAACGGAGGCATCTGTCCCCAGAAAAAAATTGAATTAGCATCGAGATAAAAAACGCTGACCCAATAACTCTTATGGGAAAGAGATTGTAGAACAGGGGCTATGCTTGAAGAAACCTGGGCAGGTTGTCCCTGTTTTTGAGATAATGCCCTGACAATATCATACTCATCAAAACAGATAAATAACTCCTGGTCAGCAGCTTTGCAGTAGAGTGCACCAGATCCCATCTCGCCCTGGAGATGTTCAACACATTTTTCTATATTCAGATAATAACTATTGAGTCCTGACAGGAATGGTTGTTCTTTTGGGATAAGCATAGATGACGAAGATCCAAAGTGTTGTGCGTAATGATCGGTTGGAGCCTACTCACCTGAATAGTTACGAATTCCATTAGGAATTCGTAACTATTCAGGTGAGTGCAAAAAACTTGCAAAACCACTGAGTGTAACTGATCAGATGTGCACGAGATTCAGGTAGGTAAGCGAACCTGTGAGACTCCGAGCAGGCCAACGAGCTATAACCCGTCTATGTGAGGCGGCCTGATCGCCTGAAGATTGGCTACAGCTGATCAGTTACAGGAATTCTTGATGCATAAACAGCAAATTAATACACTTATCTTTAGAAAAAGTCTACACTGTTTTTTACTTTTGGCAAACTATTGAAGGAGTCGTCTGATGACGTTATAGTCGGAATCAGAAGCCGACTTAAAGGCCTCAAGCCCCATGGCCGACATGACCGGAGATTTTGCGGTCAGCTTTAACAATGCTCTTTTGATGGCATCTTTACTGGCCTGGGGCATATTTCTGTTTACAGAAATTGCCCAGTTGGGCAACCAGGCAGTTTCGGCAACCTGTTTAATTGATCCCGGCATAATAAACTCATCAGCTTTATGCAAAGCTGATGAACGGATAAACCCGGCATCAACATCACCAATACTCACCGATATAATAACGTTTTCCTGGCGGTTATCAGCTGCTATACTCAACAGACAATCACGCTCAACATCAAGACCATTCTGTTTCAGGGTCAGCTTTTGTGACAAAAAACCACCAGCAGATTCTTTACCAACTATCATCACCTTTTTCCCCTTCAAATCAGTAATCTTAGTTAATCCTGAATCGGGCCTGGTAATGATAATACCCCAGAATTTATCGCCCCCTTTGCCTTTCACAGCAGTCGCTAAAGCCTCATGCGTATCAGAAACCTTGACATATACCAGAGGATTTTGATATCCGATATAAATCTTCCCCTGTTCAAGGTCTGTTTGATAGGCGGCAAAATTATCTGTCAGAACAGGGACAATCGAATCTCCCGTTTCCAGGCTGAGATAGGCTGCCAAAGGGGTAATCATGGCAGTCAGTTTTTCTGGGAAAAACCTGGGCAGCATGGAAAGTTTGTAGTCTCCGGCATGCAGAACAGGAGCCTGAAGACAGACGAGTAATACTACAAAAAAAATCTTTTTCATGGCTGGTCAATCTATTAAGTTAAAAATTATAATACGCTACTGGTCACAGGAATATCTGCTGCCCGGCGTACAGGATCATATTCTTTATCTTCGGCAAGGCGAAAACCTTTGATCTTTAACGCCTTATATACAGTACTGTCTCGGTCAAGCTCTTTTATTGCAGCAATAATCTTCTCTCTGTCCTGAAGAGGCATTGACCGGCTGAGCGAAAGTGCCCAGTTAGGCAACCAGGCAGTACTGGCCATGACCTGCACCGCACTGGGAGGAAACATACCCTCAAGTTGAGCAAGAGCGGATTCTCGCATAAACCCGGCATCAACATCACCAGTAAAAACGGCTAAAGCAACGTTTTCCTGTTTATTTTCAGGGGCGATTTCAAGCTTGCAATCCTTCTTGACATCAATCCCTTTCTCCTGCAGGGTCAACTTTTGCGAAAGATAGCCACCTGCACTGCGAAAACCGACAATACTGATGGTTTTCCCTTTTAAATCTTCAATGTCACGAATTTCACTGTTTGCAGGAACGACAATTACGCCACGAAACTTATCATTATCACGCCCCTTCTCTGCAATGGCTATAACATTGTGTTTATTTGATGTCAGCACATAAATATAGGGGTTGGCAAAGCCGATATCAATGGTACCACTCCCAACTTTTTTGACATATTTATCAAAAGAAGAGGTTACTATTCCCTGTATCTCCAAACCTGTCTTACTGCTCAAATACTCTGCAAGGGCAGTCACCCGATGGTGAATTTCTTCGGTTGAGTACCTTGGTAACATGGACAGCTTGTACCCTGCAGCAAAGGTGCAGGGTATAAGAGTCACAGACAACAAACAGAGTGTCATAAAAAAATGCACTGTTAAACGTATCATGACCCATCTCCTCACTGGAATTGACTAAAGGGTGCCTTGAAAAATTAGAATTTTCGTTCGAGGTCAAGGAACAGGAAAATTAAAACACGCAGCATATTAATCATATGTGAGCATTTTTCATTTTCCTGTGACGCAGAGATCGGGCGAAAAGTTAATTTTTCAAGGTGGCCTGAAGTTGTGTTAGCTTAGTGACAACTTGCCGCTTATTTTCTCAGTCTGTCCAGGGCTGATTTGATTGAAATACGCATCCGGTCAAAGGCGACAGCAAGCTCGCGCATTTCACGGGGGCCTTTTGAGTGAATTTCAAGATCCAACTGGCCGAAACTAATTCTATTGGCTACATCAGTCAGCTCCCTCATAGGTTTGCCAATGAGCCGAGACAAAATAATGATCATCATCAGGCAGATAAACAGTAACCCGGCAAGTACAGCAAGGGTTAGAGGAGACATCAACGCATTTCGTATTGCATCATCAACTTCTGAGACAAAAACGCCAACATGGGTGGTACTCCCGGTTTCACCAATCTGACTGACCTGATCAACAATCGCCTGATCGCCTATAGTTAACCTGGCATTTTTGGATTTTGCATCTCCAACAAGTGTATTCTGGGCCAGAATATCATGTGGAAAACCGCTTTTCTTAAACATCTGGACAAACTGAGAATCAAATGCATTCAATTTATTGAAATAACCGGCAATAACTATGCCTTTGGGATTGACAACAGCGGTATAAGCAACACCAGGAATTTTGCTGATGCTTTTTGCCGTTTTATTTACCTGCAGGTAGTTACGAAGGATAAGTGGCTTTTTTACCCCTCCGGTAAACGCTGTTGAAACCGCATTGGTTCGCAACTCAATCTGGTGATTGATAATGCCTGGGATAAAGTTAAGATACAGATAGGCAACAGCTGCACAAATCAGAACAAACCCGGTGAGCATGGTCAAAAAGATGTACATACTGATGGGTGTTCCCTTACCAGTTGCTCGCGCTGCCGGGGCAGCTGCCCCTACCGGAGAGATATCTTCATTTACTTTTTCAGTAATCTCAGGTGCAGGCTCTGGCTGTGGCTCTGGTTTTTCTACAACGATAATGTGGCCACATTCTTTACAGGCAAACTGCGCCTTATCTCCTTTAATCTTCGTTGCATCGATATCGTATTTTTTGGCGCAATCTTCACAGATGACAAGCATATTGGTTACTCCTCCTTGAACCTCACCCTCTCTAAAAACATAATATTCCCAAGGGGCATGATAAATTTACTAAAACCATACCTTCTCTTAACTATATGTTTTCAAAAATGTAAGGTCAAATCTTTTCCACGAATTCATGAATTAAAATTTCCCAACTCAAAAAAAAACCACCTTTTTAAAAAAAGGTGTGCTTACCCCCTTATTTTGTCCTTACGGTATAATTATTATCATATAATACAGCTCCATAGTACAATACACCAGCATGGCTGGGATCAGGTTACCAGCAACAACGACCATGAACAGAGTCGCTGCGACATGGCAACCACTCTGCTTTGCAAACACCTATACGACAAGAACACCTGGAAAACACAATTTACGCACTC
>RKSL01000294.1 GCA_008633435.1 Candidatus Desulfobulbus rimicarensis
CCCATAAAGAAATGGGTGGATTTAATATTTTCCTCAGACACTGACATCCGTTTACTTCCCTTTATAAGTCAATCAAATCACTTTGATCAGGAAGGGGAGCAACAACGGAAAATTGAAGAGCAATACGGCCTGCAGTTGACTGTGCGCTGGTGATCCTTTACCTTTTCAGCGAGTTCTTGTCACTCTTGTGAGTTTATAAACGTTATGACCGGTGTCTACCTGATAAAAAAGAACAGTCGTGCTCTTGATACTGTTGTTACGGCTGTTCTCCTCTGTTTTCTGGCTTTTGTTACCTATCGGGTAAGCGTTGGCTTGAACTACCACTGGGACTGGGGGGTAATTCCCAACTATCTGATTCGCTGGGATGAAGAAAAAAGGCGATGGGTGAGTAATATTCTTCTGAAAGGCCTGTTTACCACCATCCGTCTCAGTATCTGGGCAATTCTGTTTGCCACTTTAATCGGTGTGCTTATGGGAATTTTACGAACCCGGAAACGTCTTTTTTTTCGCCTGATGGGACGCAGTTATGTGGAGCTGATCCGCAACATCCCTCCTTTGGTACTGGTTTTTATCTTCTATTTTTTTGTTTCTGATCAGTTGATGCTTCTGCTTGGGGTTGATGATTTTATTCGCAGCAGGACCGGGATAACAGCTCAATTGTTTTCCGTGACTATTGCACAGCCGGAACTTTTTACAGCTTTTGTTTCAGGAGTTTTAACAGTGGCTCTGTTTCAAGGTGCTTATATTGCAGAAATTGTCCGGGCTGGCATTCAATCTGTCGACAATGAACAGTGGGAGGCATCTGCGGCGCTTGGGCTTACATGGATTCAGCAAATGCGTTTTATTGTTCTACCACAGGCTGCAAGGCGTGTGTTGCCGCCCCTTGCCAATGAGTTTATCAATACTATTAAATATTCTTCCATCGTCTCCATCATTTCCATTCAGGAGCTTACATTCCAGGGGATGCAGGTTATGTCATCAACCCAGCGAACCAATGAAGTGTGGCTGACTGTTTCTCTTATGTATTTCCTGCTCTGCTTTGCTGTTTCACTTGTTGCCCGTCGTCTGGAAATTTCCATGGCTGAAGTGAGCATGTAACTATGTCGTCTTTTTCTTTTCTCTAATCCCAAGTCTCGTGGCCAGATTGAAGAGATTGCTTCTGTTCATCCCCAGATTACGTGCAGTTGCTGCCCAGTTGCCATTGTTGTTTGCAAGGGCAGATTTAATTAACCGAATTTGGAATAATTTCACCTCTTCCCGAAGAGATAAAAGACTTGTTTTTTTGGGTAAAGAGAGGTCCTCCGGTTTTAAGTCTGAATATGCGCTGTCATCAAAATCGCCGGAAAGATGTTTCGGTAGAATAATAACTGTTTCATTATTTCCTGAGTCAAAAGATGCCTTCAAAACTGATCGTGAAATAACATTTTTTAATTCGCGAACATTGCCCGGCCAGTTGTATTGCAGCAGGAGTTTCAGTGCATTATCGCCAATTTTTACAGCATGGAGACCAAGTTGCACCAGTGATTTCTCAACGAAATAACCGGCAAGAAGAGCTATGTCCTCTTTTCTTTCCCGAAGAGGTGGTGTTTCGACAGGGTACACATTTAATCTGTGATATAAATCAGCCCTGAACCTTCCGGTTTTCACCTCTTCTTTCAGGTCTCTGTTTGTTGCAGCGATTAATCGTACATCCACAATAATCATCTCTTCTGATCCAACCCGCTGTACCTCACCTTCCTGAATAACCCGCAGTATTTTGGCCTGTATTTCAAGGGATAACTCACCAATCTCATCTAAAAACAGGGTGCCACCATCCGATAATTCAAATTTACCGGTTCGATTACCAACGGCTCCGGTAAATGCGCCTTTGACATGCCCAAAAAGCTCACTTTCTGCAAGGTTATCAGGAAGAGAGGCGCAATTCAGATACAGCAGTGGTTTATCATTTCGCCGTGACTGACTGTAAATAGATCTGGCCACAAGCTCTTTACCAACCCCTGTTTCTCCAGAAATGAGGATGGTATAATCTGATTTGGCAATGAGCGTGATCTCTTTTCTTAGTTGTGTGATGACCTTACTTTTGCCAAGGATTTTACTCCCTCTTTGCAGGTGAATATCCTGCATTAAATCAAAGGCGAGTTGTCCCTGGTGTTCGGCTTTTTTCTCAAGAGCCTCCAATAAGTCGGCTGTCTGCATTTGGGCACCAGCCATGGCACCGATTGCCATCACATATGTTTTGGGGAGTTTGTTGAATGCAGTTGGGTCAATTGCGTCTGCAACCAGTATTCCAGCCAGTTTTCCATTGATATGTAATGGGCATCCCAGGCAGGCATGAATATGCTTTAACGCATTTTTATCCATTACCATCATACCATCAAAAGGATCGGGAAGATTACTTTCCCTGGAAAAGAAAACAGGCTCATTGGAACCGCAGATAATATCGAAACGAGGGTGGTTTTTAAGTAAATATTCACGCCCCATGGCATCAGGTGTCAGGCCATTTGCCGCCAATGGAATGAGAGCCTCCCCTTCAACACGAAGAAGTGCTGCCGCATCGTAGGGAATTGCAATATGCAGCGCATCAAGGAGGCGCTGATAGCGATCTTCTGCACTCAATATTGCCGTCAGGTCTGTTGCTATTGCAGCAAGGGTTTTGAGTTTATTCATGGTTGTACAGATTACAACAATGTTGTGGATCTGGCAACGGCTAATGGTTGTTAAAAAGCATACAGAATTTGTAACAGGTTAAAATGATAGAATTAATATTGTGGCACACTACTTGCTTTGTTGAGGGTAAGCTTAAAGAGGATTATTTTTCAATTTTAATATGTCAGGAGGTTCTTTTATGAAACCAAGAAAAATTAAAGATAACA
>RKSL01000183.1 GCA_008633435.1 Candidatus Desulfobulbus rimicarensis
AGTGCTGTCAAGGTAAGCGTAGAGACAAACCGAGTTGCAGACTGTGTCATCACAGTGGTTACCAGTGCCCCTTCACGGGTCATTGCACTGGCCCACCCGGCCGCTTTAAAAGCTGCTATGGAGCCGGTAATCCCCAAGAGGATTTTCCGGCCCTTTAAGGTGCAGCATCCTGAATGTTGTAGTGCCACAGAACTTACTGAGTGACGGCTTCCCCGAACGGATTCAGGCCGGTGGAAGCAGTTTTATCAATGGTCACGTAGAGGGTCATCTCACTTTTCCCCAGTAATGTATCGGAAATAACCATCATGCACGTTTTATTCGGCTTAACAAAGGCAAGCATGATCTCCTTTGAGGCAGCCTCTCCAACAAGCTTCCATTTGTTATCCTGCATGGAGCTGATCATAAAATCCTTTACAGAAATACTTTCTACACGGCCGGAATACTTCCAAAGTCCGCCCCGAAACGACTCTGTTTTTATGGTCATGGATTTATCGCGGTTCCATTGCATCTCAGAAGGAATAATAATATCCTGAATGTCATCAGCAAAACCTGACACAGGAGGTAAGGCTCCATCAGCAGGTGGAATTGTACTTTTAGGGAAAAGTGAGTTTTCTGTACACCCTGTCAAGAACAGAGAAGTGCTTAAAAAAACAAACAGCAAGGTGTACACAGTTAATGCAGATTTTTTCATGGATGTTTCCTCCAGTTGCGTGAAGAGTGAAATCTTGTGGCAGTTATCCCAGATAAGCCGATTTCCCAGTTGTTGATAGTCAAAGGAAAGACTACCAAGAATTGTGCCAAAACTTGACAGCTCCGCAGAAAGAAGTATTGTCCCTCTTTCCAGAGAAGCCTGCCATCACTTGGGCAATAACTCATAGATATATGTAAGGTGTTGTAAAAAAATACTCTTTTCTTGTCAACAGCCAATACAAGATATATCATAAATGGTTTATACCTTGCCCTGCGAAAGATTTTTATGCAAGCCCCGGCAAAAAAGGAGAGTACCCAATGAAAAAAAGGCCCGCCCCCCCTTGCCTGCCCCATGATTATTACCTGATAGACTCGCATTGCCATCTTGATATGGATGCATATAAAGAAGATATCGGACAGATCATTCAGATGGCAAGGGATGCTGGAGTTCGACGTATAATCACCATTGGCATTGACCTGGCCAGTTCGTCTAGAGCTGTTTCTCTGGCAGAGGCTCATGCCGACGTTTTTGCAACAGTTGGAATTCATCCCCACGCTGTTGAAGAGGCCAGTGACTCCGTTTACAAAGAAATCTCAAGCCTTGCCAAACACCCCAAAGTGGTTGGTTTTGGTGAAATTGGGCTAGATTATGCCAAGCAGTACGCTCCCATCAAGACACAGCAACAGGAGTTTGAACGTCAACTGCACCTGGCAAAAGAGTTACAGCTTCCAGTCATAATTCATGACAGGGAAGCTCACGATGACACCCTGCGACTTCTTAAAGAAAACAGCCCCTTTCCTGCCGGCGGGGTCATGCACTGCTTTTCCGGGAATATCTTGTTTGCAGAGAAAGTACTCGAACTGGGATTTTTCATTTCTATCCCAGGCATTGTCACCTTTAAAAATGCCATAGAGCTGCAACAGGTTGTTCAACATACAGCCCTTGACCGTATGCTTCTGGAGACAGATGGGCCGTTTCTTGCTCCAGTTCCGTGGCGGGGAAAAACCAACAGACCAGATTTTCTGCTTTACACAGCCGCAAAAGTTGCTGCGTTAAAAAATACTTCTTTAGAAAATGTTGCCCGACAATGCACTAAAAACACTGAATCATTATTTAATCTAAATCCCATGACAGAACGCGATGATACGTAGAAACCTGGCTCGTCTTCTAGAGCAAATAGAGACAGCTGCCCAACGCAGCAAGAGGAACAGTGAGGATATTCGCTTGCTGGCTGTTTCAAAACGAATGCCTGTTAAGGCAATTATGGAGGCCAATCAATGCGGTCAGATTCTCTTTGGTGAAAACTATCTACAGGAGGCCAGTGATAAAATATCACGACTCCCTTCTTCTCTGCAATGGCATTTCATTGGACATCTGCAAAGTAACAAAGCAAAAAAAGCGGCTGAACTCTTTCAGGTAATTGAAACTGTTGACCGCCTAAAAATAGCCCGGCTTTTAAACAAATATGCTGGAGAATACCAAAAACAGCTTGATATTCTTATCCAGGTAAATATTGGAGAAGAACAGCAAAAATCTGGTATAGTCCCTAAAAATGCCTTTGAATTACTCAGGGGCTGTATTCAATTTAAAAACTTGAGAGTTCGTGGACTGATGACCATTCCTCCTGTTTGCAAAACCCAGGATGAAAGTCGCCACTGGTTTAGAGAATTAAAGCGGTTATCGATTGATCTCGCCCAAAAAAACATGTTTTATGATAATACCTCTATCGAACTCTCAATGGGTATGTCTGGTGACTTTATTGTTGCCATTGAAGAAGGAGCGACCCTGGTTCGGGTTGGCACAGCACTTTTTGGTCCACGACCAATTTTAAAGGAGAACACATGAACATAACAATGATTGGTACCGGCTACGTGGGCTTGGTTACCGGGACATGCTTTGCTGAATTTGGCCATCATGTCACCTGCGTTGACAAAATCGAAGCAAAAATAACCCAGCTCAAGGCAGGTAAAATACCGATTTATGAACCTGGGCTGGATTTACTGGTTACAAAAAATGTTAATGAAGGGCGTTTACAATTTACGACTCAACTGGAAAAAGCAATACCAGAGGCCGAAGCCATTTTTATTGCCGTGGGCACCCCGACGTCACGACGGGGAGATGGTTATGCAGATTTAACCTATATATATGCTGCAGCAAAAGAGGTGGCACATCATCTCAAGGGCTATACAGTTATCATCGACAAGAGTACAGTTCCGGTAGGAACAGCAAGACAGGTAGCGAGAATCATCAAAGAAGAAAACCCGGAAGCTGATTTTAATGTTGCTTCGAACCCGGAGTTTCTTCGGGAGGGGGCTGCAATTTCCGACTTCATGCGGCCTGATCGGGTGGTTATCGGGGTGGAATCTGACCGTTCAGAACAGGTACTCCGGGAAGTATACAAACCCTTATTTCTTAGAGACACGCCCATTGTCAGCACGACCATTGAAACGGCAGAACTGACAAAATATGCGGCCAACGCATTCCTTGCAGTTAAAATCAGTTTTATCAATGAAATGGCAGCCGTATGTGAAGCTGTCGGGGCAAATGTTTCAGACCTTGCCAAAGGCATTGGTATGGATGGCAGAATTGGCAATAAGTTTCTCCATCCTGGCCCTGGCTATGGTGGATCATGTTTTCCTAAAGATACACTTGCCCTGATGAGGATTGTTCAGGAACATGGTGAAAGCGTCCGAATTGTTGAAGCAGCGGTTGAAGTCAATGCAGCGCAGAAAGCGAGAATGGTTAAAAAAATTCGGGACATGCTGGGTGGTTCAGAATCCGGAAAAACCATAGCAATACTGGGTCTCACATTCAAGCCTGAAACAGATGACATGCGAGAAGCACCGGCTGCAACAATTCTGCCAGCATTACTGGAAAAAGGTGCTCACATTAAGGCTCATGACCCTAAGGGGATGAAGGAAGCCAAGGAATACCTTCCCGAAAGCATAGAGTACATGGAAAGCAGTTATGATGCCTGCAAAGATGCAGATGCAGTCGTACTTATGACAGAATGGAACCAATACCGGGCTTTGGACTTAGAACGGGTAAAAGCCCTGATGAAAGAACCGGTGTTTATTGATCTTCGCAATGTTTACGAAGCTGAGACCATGAAAGCAGCTGGATTTCGATATACAGGGGTAGGCAAGTAACTAAGAACTCAAAAAATATGCTCCCGGAATCCCGGGAGCATTGGCACAACTCTACCCTCTGCGAGAAGAGGAAGCACGCTTGGCCGCTTTAAGCGGGTTAATCCGCACCTTGACAACCTTGATTTCCGGTTTGGCATGGGTGGCAAAATTGCAAATGCCAAGACGCCATTTGGCAGCAGGATTTACATAAGTCTTACAATAGCTAGTGCTATTTTCTTCTACTATCCGTTCGCACCCTTCACACTTATCAATAACCGCCTGAAATGTTCCAGAGCTGTATTTTACGGTTTCACTACCCTGCATCCGAGCAACCTCCTGAAAAAATATAATATTTTCCTTGAATCAGAAAAAAAACTTCCATACAATAGAATAAACTGTGTCACTATTGGTACACTAAAAATTTAAATCTTAATTGTATAAATTGTATTAAGGCTGCTGTCAACTACTTATCCTGTTTTTAAAGACAATATGTTTGGAGCTCAATAATTATGCCCGTTTACATCTGGAAGGGAATAAACAGCTATGGAGAAAAGCGCAAAGGCGAGATTGAAGCCGTAAATGAGGCTGCCGCTCTTGGCCAGTTAAAACGCTTGCGAATTGATAATCCTAAAATCAAAGAAAAACCAAAAGATCTGCTTGCAAATATCAAAATCTTTCAGCCTAAGGTGACCGGAAAAGATTTGGTTATTTTTACCAGGCAGATGTCAACGATGATTGATGCTGGACTCCCCCTTGTGCAATGTCTGCAAATTTTAGCTAAACAACAAGATAATGCCACGTTTAAAAGAGTTCTCACTGAAATCCAGACTGATGTAGAGACAGGAACAACCCTGGCGGATTCCATGAGAAAACATCCAAAGGTTTTCGATAATCTCTATTCAAATATGATTGAAGCTGGTGAATTAGGTGGTATTTTGGACACTATTTTGTCCCGCTTGGCAGTTTTCAAAGAAAAGGCAATGGCACTCCAAAAGAAAATTAAAGGTGCAATGACCTACCCTGTCATCTGTTTAGCTATCTCTATGATCATACTGGCGGTTATTCTGATTTTTGTCATCCCAGTCTTTTCAACAATGTTTGGAGATATGGGGGCAAAGCTCCCTGTACCTACACAAATTGTAGTAAATATGAGTGAATTCTTTAAGAGTAACATACTTTACATTGTAATCTTCTGCTTTGCTGTCTCATATATTATTAAAAAAATATATAATACAGAAAAAGGAAGAATCGCTATTGACGGGTTATTATTAAGGTCTCCTGTCATAGGTACCTTATTACGTAAAGT
>RKSL01000184.1 GCA_008633435.1 Candidatus Desulfobulbus rimicarensis
TCCTGAACGACTGGTTGCCTATGAGATTCAGGAAATGATCAAGCAGACAGAAGAAAATCTTAAACGCAGTGGTATGACCCTGGAATCTGCAGGCATTAAAATGGAAGACCTTGTTGAGCAGAACCGTGAAGTAGCACATAAGCGGGTTCAGGGAGACTTTCTGCTTAAGAAAGTTGCAGAGGTAGAGGAAATTAAACTTGCCGATGAGGATATTGAGCAGGGGTATGAGCGTATTGCAGAAGAATACAATATGACCCTTGACGAGGTAAAAGGCTATTTCAAACGTCGTGAAGAGGTCTTACCTTTTTTAAACGAATTGCTTAATGAAAAGATCCTTAAGTTTTTACGCGATGAAGCAAAGCTGGTTGAAGGTGCTGCCTCTGAGGCAGATGACGATAAGTAAATCCAGGTATTCTTTTCATATTCCGGGCAGGAGTCTCCCTGCCCGGTTTTTCATTTGAGGAACGTGTCCATGAATTTTGTCCCCATGGTAGTAGAACAGAGCCCAAGAGGTGAACGGGCGTTTGATATTTATTCCCGATTGCTGAAAGAACGCATTATTTTTCTCGGTACACCTGTTACCGATGAAGTGGCCAGTGTGATCATTGCTCAGCTTCTTTTTTTAGAGGCTGATGATCCGGATAAAGATATTACGTTTTATATCAACTCTCCTGGTGGTGCGGTGACTGCCGGGATGGCAATTTACGATACCATGCAATATATTCGCTGTGATGTGGCGACATTATGCATGGGACAGGCTGCTTCAATGGGGGCGTTGCTACTGGCTGCAGGTGCTGCTGGAAAACGGTTTTCCCTGCCCAATTCCCGCATTATGATACATCAGCCGATGGGTGGTTTTCAGGGACAGGCTACTGATATTGACATTCACGCTAAAGAAATTTTACGAATGCGCAGTGATTTGAATAAAATTTTGTCAAAACATACGGGTAAAACAGTAAAAAAAGTACAAGCAGATACTGAGCGCGATAATTTCATGAGTGCTGTAGAGGCCAAAAAATATGGCTTGATCGACAAGGTTCTTGATCATCGCGCAGATACTGATGAGGAAACACAATAATGGGCGATGATTTCCAGGGCGTTGACCCGGGCAAACGGCGTTGTTCTTTTTGCGGAAAATTAGCAGATGAGGTCGGTCATCTTGTCGCTGGTTCGCGTGCGTATATTTGTGATGAGTGCATTGGTCGTTGTAACAATCTAATGGGCAATTCCTCAGATACAATAATAGAAGAGTCTGGCCTGATAGAAAATCCACCAGATATTGTTCTTGAGGAATCTTGCAAGAAACCTGTTACTGCTGTTCTAAAACCCAAGGAAATTAAAGCTCATCTGGATGAATATGTAATAGGTCAGGAACATGCAAAGCGGGTGTTGTCAGTAGCTGTTCATAACCATTATAAAAGGATCAACTCTCTGGATAAGGGGGTGAGTGAAGATGTTGAGCTGCAAAAATCCAATGTTATTCTCATTGGGCCAACAGGTAGCGGTAAAACATTGCTTGCACAGACCCTGGCAAAAATTCTCAAAGTTCCTTTTACCATAGCCGATGCCACTACCCTGACTGAAGCTGGATACGTCGGTGATGATGTTGAAAATATTCTTGTTGGCCTGATGCAGGCGGCAGATGATGATGTGGAACGTGCTCAGCAGGGTATTATTTACATTGATGAAATTGATAAAATCGCTCGTAAGTCTGATTCTGCATCACTGACCCGCGATGTATCAGGTGAGGGTGTACAGCAGGCATTACTGAAAATGATAGAGGGGACGATTGCCTCTATCCCTCCTAAGGGTGGCAGGAAACATCCCCAGCAGGAGTTGACTCGACTTGATACAACCAACATTCTCTTTATAGTTGGTGGAGCGTTTGTCGGAATTGATAAGGTTATCAAACGTCGATCTGGCACTAAGGCAATTGGATTTGGGGCGAAAGTTGTTAAAGATCCCCAGAAAAGTTTTGGAGAGATTCTTGCTGATATTGAACCTGAAGATTTACTGAAATTTGGCCTGATTCCAGAGCTTGCAGGGCGACTTCCGGTGATTGCCACAATGCTTGAGTTAACTGAACAAGATTTGATCAAGATACTTAAAGAACCTCGAAATGCATTGACCAAACAGTATAAAAAGCTTTTTGAATTTGAAGGTATCACTTTAAGTTTTACAGAAGGTGCACTTGAGGCTGTTGCCAAAAAAGCTATTGCTCGAAAATCTGGTGCTCGTGGTTTACGCTCGGTAATGGAAGAGGCCATGCTTGATGTAATGTTTGAGCTGCCCTCTGATGAGCATGCCACGGATTGTGTGATCAATGAACAGGTCATTGAACTTGGCGAGTACCCGGTCATTATGTACGATGATGCCAAAGTAAAGAAGAGTGCATAACTATTTGTTGTTTTTAATGTAATTTTTTGCAGGAGAGTTTATGAGTACGTCGTTGACCGGTAGATACCCTGTAATGCCTTTACGGGATATTGTCATCTTTCCTGGAATGGTTGCGCCGTTGGTGGTTGGCAGAAAAAACTCCATCCAGGCTCTTGAGCATGCCATGGAGGAAAGGTCTCTTATTTTTTTGATTACACAAAAGGACGCCGGTGTTGATGAACCTAGAGAACAACATTTATATACCCATGGCACTCTTGCCAGTGTTATGCAGTTGCTGCGCTTGCCCGATGGCACGCTGAAGGCCCTGGTCGAGGGGAAGCGCCGGGCAAAAGTTGCATCTTTTATGGAGGATGAAGCGTTTTTCAGTGCAGAAATCATTGAGACACCAGATCTTGAAGCAGATGGGCCAGAACTCATGGCCTATAGCAGGGAGTTACATAAAACTTTTGATCAATACAGCAAATCCAACAAAAAAATACCTGCTGAGGTTCTTAAATCCGTCAACACGATTGAAAACCCTTCCCGCCTTGTGGATGTGATCTGCTCTCACCTTTTTCTCAAAACTGAAGAAAAACAAGAGCTTCTTCAAACTCTCATCTTGCCGGAGCGTATTCGTCGTACTCTCGAAATTCTCTACCGGGAAATGGAACTTTCTGAACTTGAAAAAGCCATTCATGCAAAGGTCAAAAAGAAAATGGCTGATACCCAGAGAAATTATTATCTGGGAGAAAAAATCAGAGTTATCCAGAGTGAAATGGGGCAGGGAGATGGTGTTGATGAGCTTGTCGATCTCGAACAGATCATTGAAAAGAAGAAACTCCCCAAGCGTGTTTTGGACAAGGTGCGCAAGGAACTGCGTAAGCTTAAACAGGCACCTCCCATGTCCGCGGAAACGACGGTCATGCGTAATTATATTGATACCATCGTCAGTCTGCCCTGGAAGGAAATGACGAGAGGAAGCATTGATATTGATAAGGCGGAAGTTATCCTTGATGAAGATCATTATGGCCTGAAAAAACCGAAAGAACGTATACTTGAGTATCTGGCAGTCCAGGTGCAGGTAAAGAAGATAAAAGGGCCCGTAATATGCCTTGTAGGACCTCCAGGTGTGGGGAAAACCTCGATTTGCAAGTCTATTGCCAGAGCGATGAATCGTAAGTTTGCCCGATTGTCTTTGGGCGGTGTGCGTGATGAGGCTGAAATTCGAGGCCATCGCCGTACATATATCGGGGCAATGCCTGGTAAGATTATTCATGCCATGCAAAAGGCCGGGGTGGTGAATCCGGTATTTTGTCTTGATGAGGTCGATAAAATGAGTGTCGATTTTCGGGGTGATCCCTCTTCGGCTCTTCTTGAAGTTCTTGATCCAGAACAGAATGACTCGTTCAATGATCATTATTTAGATCTCGACTATGACCTTTCCAATGTGTTTTTTATCACAACAGCAAATAACCTTGACGGAATTCCTCTGCCACTTCAGGATCGGATGGAAATTATCCGTTTAAGTGGTTATACAGAAGAGGATAAATTAAAAATAGCTGAAAGGTTCCTGCTTCCTAAACAGCTTAAAGCCAATGGTTTTCATGCAGATGATATTCATTTTTCAGAGCGGGCGTTTTTAGAGCTTATCCGTCGGTATACCCGTGAAGCCGGAGTCAGAAATCTTGAAAGGACACTTGCGGCGATATGTCGTAAAATCGCCAGGGAACGTTTGAAATGTAATGAACCTGATCGAAAATATCGCTTATCTCTTCATTCAATAGGTAAATATCTTGGCGTACCAAAACATCGCTATGGACTGGCCGAAGAGCAGGATGGAATCGGTCTTGCCACCGGTCTTGCCTGGACACAGGTTGGTGGCGAGTTGCTCCAGATTGAAACTACTCTTATGCCGGGTTCCGGTAAAATGATCGTGACCGGTAAGCTTGGAGATGTCATGCAGGAATCCGCACAGGCTGCTCTTTCGTATGTTCGGTCACGGGCAATGCGGCTGGGGCTTGAACCGGAATTCTATCAGACTGTGGATATTCACGTTCACGTTCCAGAGGGAGCCATCCCAAAAGATGGGCCGTCTGCTGGTATTACCATTGCTACTTCTCTTGTTTCAGCCCTGTTAAAACTTCCTGTTGATCGACAATTGGCAATGACTGGAGAGATTACTCTCCGGGGCCGGGTGTTACCTATCGGAGGACTTACTGAGAAGCTGCTTGCTGCAAAAAGGGGCAATATTACCCGTATCCTTATGCCAAAGCAGAATGAACGTGACCTGAAAGAAGTTCCTCAGAAAATTCGTAACAGCCTGGATATCACTTTAGTTGATCATGTGGATGAAGTATTAGTCCGTGCCCTCATTGTTCAAGATGGTTGCGAACTGTTTAAGAATGTCTCCATGGAGTCAATTTTTAAAGATGTTACATTGTCCGCTCATAATACTCCGGCACATTGAAAAATGATTGTATCGGGTTGTTAAGGAGATAGTGATTTCCCCACAAAAAGAAGTAAAACTCTTTTTACTTTAACGCCTTTTTTGCTTGACGGAGATAGGGTAAACTGCTAAATACACCACATCCTTTGGGGCGGTTAGCTCAGCTGGGAGAGCATCGGCCTTACAAGCCGAGGGTCACAGGTTCGAACCCTGTACCGCCCACCAAAGATACTGGGGTCGTAGTTCAGTTGGTTAGAATGCCGGCCTGTCACGCCGGAGGTCGCGAGTTCGAGTCTCGTCGGCCCCGCCAGTATGATCCAGGGGCTTAACCTGAAAAGGTTAAGCCCCTTTTTTTATTGCACAGGAAATCTGTCTTCTCATTTATCTTGACAGAGGCCAAGTTTACTGGTAATTGAGTTGCGTTTTTAATCGATTTGATATAATCTTATCGGGTTAAGTAGATCAAAGACTTCTCAGGCGCGTAGCTCAGCGGGAGAGCGCTACCTTGACACGGTAGAGGTCGGCGGTTCGACACCGCCCGCGCCTACCAGTTTAGCATAAAGGCTAAGAGTCAGGCTTATAAGTCTGGGCTTATTAGCCTTTACTTTTTAACAGGTAAAATGACCGAAATAACAGTATCCATATCCGGCACAGAAGCTGAAAGCCAAAGTTTTGCTGCGGGAACCACAGTGCAGGACGCACTAAAAGAGCTGGTTTCTAACAAACAGCGCAAACAAGCGGTAGCAGCTGTCTGCAATAACGTTCCATGTGACCTGTCTGCTCAGCTGATGGAAGATACCGTTCTGGAACCCATTATGATGCGTTCTGAAGAGGGCTTGCAGGTTTTACGTCACTCCAGTGCTCATATCATGGCCCAGGCGGTTAAAGAAGTTTTTGGTCAGGATGTAAAAGTCGCCATTGGGCCTGCAATTGAAGATGGATACTATTATGACTTTGATCGTGAAATTCCCTTTACTCCTGATGACTTTGAGGCCATCGAAAAAAAGATGGCTGAGATTGTCAAAGCTCGCCTCCCCTTTGAACGTCGTGAAATATCCGTTGATGAGGCGATAGATTTTTTTACCAGCCAGGGTGAAGAGTATAAAGTTGAACTGCTTCGCGATATGGATACCGACCGTGTTTCTCTGTACCAGCAGGGGAATTTTGTTGATCTTTGTCGTGGGCCACACATACCGGATACGTCCTGGCTTAAGAGTTTTAAACTTTTACGAGTTGCCGGATCCTACTGGCGTGGTGATGAGAACAATCAGATGCTCACCAGATTATACGCCACAGCATTTTTTGATAAGAAAGAGCTGAAACGTTATTTGAATCGCCTGGAAGAGGCTAAAAAGCGTGATCATAGAAAGCTTGGTAAAGAACTGGGACTATTTACTATTCAGGATGAAGTCGGTCCAGGCTTAATACTCTGGCAGCCCCGGGGTGCGCAACTCAGACGTCTTCTTGAGGATTACTGGAAAGACGAGCATTATAAACACGGCTACGAACTTTTATATACACCACACATTGCTCGCCAGGATATGTGGAAGACCTCAGGCCATCTTGATTTTTACGGAGAAAATATGTACTCCGGAATGGAAATTGACGATGTGGCCTACCAGCTTAAACCGATGAACTGCCCTTTTCATATCGGTATTTACAATGCGAATAAGCATAGTTACCGTGAGTTTCCCATTCGCTGGTGTGAGCTGGGTACGGTGTATCGTTATGAGCGGACAGGCGCATTACATGGGCTTATGCGAGTGCGTGGTTTTACCCAGGATGATGCGCATATTTTTTGTCGGCCAGAACAGCTTGAAGATGAGATTTTTAATATTATAGATCTTAATTTGCATATTCTTAAAACGTTTGGTTTTGATGAATATGATGTGTATCTCTCAACCAGACCCAAAAAATATGTTGGTAGTGATGAACATTGGGAGCTTTCCACTGAGGCACTTAAGCAGGCCATGGAGAAAAAAGGTCTTGCCTATGAAGTTGATCCAGGAGAAGGTGTTTTTTACGGGCCAAAAATTGATATAAAAATCAAGGATCAACTTGGCCGGTCATGGCAATGTTCTACTATTCAAGTTGATTTTAACCTTCCCGAACGCTTTGGCATGACCTATACCGGAAGTGACGGTGCAGAGCATCAGCCCATAATGATTCATCGTGCGCTTATGGGTTCATTGGAACGTTTTATCGGCGTCTTGATTGAACATTACGCAGGGGCTTTTCCGCTGTGGCTAGCACCGGAACAGGCTCGCTTAATGAATATTACAGATGATCAATCTGAATATTGTCAGCGAATTTTTGCTGATTTACGGAGTGCCGGAATACGTATTGGTCAGGATTTGCGAAATGAAAAACTGAATTATAAGATACGCGAAGCGCAGATGATGAAGGTGCCTTATATGCTCATTATTGGTGAGCGTGAAAAAGAGGATGGTACTGTAACGGTTCGCAAACGTAATGGTGATAATCTGCCCCCAATGTCGCCCCAGGAGTTTATTGACATGGTATGCAGAGAATGTGAAGAAGGTAGAGCCTGATCAGGCTGCAGGTAATTATTCAGCAGGAGGACTGGACATTAAAAGAAGAGGCAGGAAACTTCCGCAGAAGCAAGAGATTAAGGTAAAGGTGAACGAGGCTATTCGTTATCCTCAGGTACGTCTAGTTGGTGCAGATGGAGAGCAGCTTGGGGTAGTCCCTACAGCTAAAGCTCTTGACATTGCTTATGATCAGAACTTGGATCTTGTCGAGGTCTCCGGTAAAGCTGATCCACCAGTTTGCCGAGTAATGAATTTTGATAAATATCGTTACGAGCTGAAGAAAAAACAGCAGGAAGCTAAGAAAAAACAGACCGTTGTTGAAACTAAGGAAATTAAATTCAGGCCCAAAACTGAAGAACATGATCTGAACTTTAAGATTAAAAAGATCAAAAAGTTTTTGAGTCAAAAGAATAAAGTCAAAGTGACTATGCGGTTTCGTGGACGGGAAATTATTTATGCTCAATCTGTCGGCCTCACTGCAATTAACAAGATAGCTGATGCTCTGCGTGAGGATTGTGTGATCCTTCAAGAGCCCAGGATGGAAGGTCGGCAACTCGTGATGTTTGTAGGCCCAAAAGCTTGATAAATGATAATTCACACACTTATAAACAGGGCTAACCTGTGGTGTATATGAAGGAGATCTT
>RKSL01000185.1 GCA_008633435.1 Candidatus Desulfobulbus rimicarensis
CGAGCGAAAATCCTCATTTTTGGACAGACACTAGAGAGCATTTGCTGGATTTTTATTTTTACCAGGGTTCAGCCGCTTTTGCAGCTCTATCATGATACTGTCAGGCGGGCAGAGCGTATGTTCGCACCCGGCAAGAACAGCTGCCGGGTGCTGGCCGTGAAAATCACTGCCTCCAGTAATCAGCAGATCATGTTTTACGGCGAGCTGGTTTAACTTTTTTTGCATTTTTCTGGTGTGGCTGGGATGAAAAACTTCCACTCCGTCAAGATGGTGTTCTTTAAGCTCGTAAATAAGCTGAGAATGGATGCGTCCACTCGGATCAAGTTGACCGGGGTGAGCCAGGACTGCCAGACCTCCTGCCTTATGTATTATAGCAATTGACTCTGCTGCTGTGTAGCTAAAGCGGGGGCACCAGGCTGGTTTGTTTTTGCCCAGGTAATGGGTAAACGCACTGTTCATGGTTTTCACATACCCTTTGTTCACAAGAAGACGGGCAAAATGTGGCCTGCCGGTCTGCCCGCAGCCCGAAAGGTCTTCAATTTCTTTACTGTCAATGTCAAGACCCAGCTTGCCAAGTTTTTCAAGAATTTCAGTGTTTCTCAGGATGCGTCCCTGTTGCAGAGTGTCAAGCCAGGCAAGGAATTCAGGGTGATGCGGATCAAATCCATAACCAAGCATGTGCAAAGATGTTTCACGGTGCCGGGTACTTATCTCCAGGCCACTTATGACCGTTAATTTCTCCTGTTGACCAGCACGGAGAAACTCGGCAACTCCCTCAACAGTATCATGGTCAGTCAAAGCCAGCCCGGAGAGGTGGCATTTTGATGCCATGGCTATCAGTTCAGCCGGCGTTGCGGTGCCGTCAGAAAAGATGGAATGGGTATGAAGGTCAACACACATGGTCATTAGTCCTTTGAAGGCCACCTTGAAAAATTGCCTTCCGAAGTCTCGTAACCTCGCTTATCTCGCCCGATCTCTGCGTCACAGGAAAATGAAAAATGCTCACATGTGACTAATATGCTGCGCTTTTTAATTTTCCTATTCCTCGGAGTCTCCCGATGGTCGCTTACCTGACCTCGAACGAAAATTCTAATTTTTCAAGGCAGCCTGAAATTAAAAAATAATGTAACCATAGCACCGCATTTGCGCAAGGTGCAAAAGAGGCGTACTAATTTGCGCTTGATAATAATATTGAGAAGTATTATTATTTAAAATATACTTACGGAGGAGTAGATGCAGACTGACCAGCGAATTGATGAACATCTGATTAGCAAAGAACCCTATTATTTACCTCTGGCCGATGAGGTTGAACTTGCAGAAGCTGCGTACAGCAGCGGGTTGCCCCTGTTGCTGAAAGGGCCAACAGGGTGTGGTAAGACCAGGTTTATGCAGTTTCTAGCCTGGAAACTGGCCCGTCCGCTGATAACAGTCTCCTGCCATGATGACCTCTCTACCTCTGATCTCGTGGGAAGATACCTGATCAGGTCAGGTGAGGCGGTATGGACAGACGGCCCTTTAACCATGGCTGTGCGGGCTGGGGCAATTTGTTATCTCGATGAAATAGTCGAGGCACGAAAAGATACCACTGTGGTCATTCATCCACTGGCAGATGACCGTCGAGAACTGCCGGTTGAAAAGCGGGGAGAGCTGTTGACTGCTCCTCCGGAATTTATGTTGGCGGTCTCGTATAACCCTGGATATCAGTCAGTATTAAAAGATCTTAAGCCTTCAACCAGGCAACGATTTATCGCGCTTTCCTTTGATTATCCTGAAGCTGATCTTGAAGCTGATATTGTCAGCCGTGAAGGCGGGGTCGATAAAGATGTGGCGCATACCCTTGTCAAACTTGCCCACATGACCAGAAGCCTGAAAGACTCAGGTTTACCCGAAGGGGCATCTACCCGTCTGCTGATTCAGGCGGGAAAGCTCATGGGACACGGCATTGCACCAAGAATAGCCTGCCGGGTAGCCATAACTGAACCTCTGACCGATGATCAGGAGTTGCTGGCTGCCATTGAGGAAATGGTCAGCTCACTGATGTAGACTATACACTCCCGAACTCAAACCCGACAAACGTCATCCCCTGACGGGCAGTGATAATTATGGCCATAGCCCTGGAACAGCTTAAAACAGAATTCTTTGAACTGGTGCATCCTGAATTGCCCAATGACTGGGATGTTGAGGAGGCTGTGGAAGCTCTTACTGCCATGGATCGGGCTGACGTTGATGCTGTGTTCAGCCTGGTTGGCGTCATCTGGCCGGTGTCAAACTCGCTCTGTTTCAGCTATCTGAGTATGGTGGAAGGCGCATTGCAATGCATTGGCCGTGATTTGCTTCCGAAATGGGTTGGGGAAACCCTTGATCATTATGAACAGAGCGGGCTGAAAGCCGCTCAGCAGTTTATGCAGGATGTCAAAGGCCATTTTGTCTGCCGCCTCCAGGGGAGCAGCGGCCTGCGATTCGCTGAGGTCGAAGCGCGTCTGTTGCCCTACGTGCGGGGGTTGCTCAAAAGACAGATCAATTTGGGGTCTGCAGGGCGTGCCTATTCAGATGGTGCAACGCTGTTTTTGCCTGAAGAGATTTCAACGTTTCCAGCAAAGGCCGATAATTTCCTGCTCTATAAGCTCATTGCCTCGTTTCAGTGGGGCTATCTTGCCTTTGGTACTCTTTTTGTCTGTCCCGAGGACAGGGCAATGAATCCATCAAAAAAAGGACTGCTCTGGTTGGAGGAGTTTTTTGCTGAGGCAGACAATCCCGGTATACTGACTGCACTGTATCATGGCCTTGAAACATTGCGGGTTCGCGCCTGCCTTGAACGCGAGCTGCCCGGGCTTATGCGAGATGTCGCACCGCTTCTGAGCACCCTGGCTGTCAAGGTGCCAGCATCTGCTCTTTCGTCTTTTTTTACAGATTTAAACAGGGGAATTCTCGGCCTGGCCAATACCGCGGATCCACTTGACAGCAGACAGCTTAAAAAAGTAGTGGATGAGCTGGCAACCCCATGGGAGAGCGTCATGGTTGCAAGGCAGCTCTATGATTATTTCTCAGGAGATACTATTGAGTCTTTTTATCACCTTCCCCTGGTCTTTCAGGGAGAACTCCATCCGGATCTTGTGGCTGCATCTTGTCTGAAAAAACGTAATGAACAGAAAAATACCTTTGTTGAAGCCCTGGCAACATTGCTGCTCACATTGCCTTCAGCCGGGGATGTCGGCCAGGGCGAGCAAAGTGATCCCAAGCTCGACTTGCAGGCAGACAGTACGCCCGAAGAGGATGGCCAGGCAGTCGTGATGCTCACTGATAAACAGCAGCAAGAGAGTCGGGAGCATAGTGATACTTTACGTTTTATCACCATGGATAACCAGGAGGTAGAGCTTAATGAGGAACTGATTGAGCTTGCAAACGATATAGCCATGGATCTGGGCGAAGTCCCTGAGCAGTATATTGCCAGTGCTGCAGGTCTTGCCGGTAAAGGCTCAGCTGGTATGGAGAGACTTATTCCCCAGGGCGGTCAATCTCTGGTCGCGCCGATCACCTATGACGAGTGGGATTTTCGGCGCAGCGGTTTTCGCCGTAACTGGTGCAGTGTTATTGAAAAAGAAATACCGGTTATCCGCTCAACTTTTCTTGCCAGCACCCTGGAAAAATATCATGGTCAGATCATTAAACTACGTCATCAGTTTGAAATGATGCGCACCAGGGAGCGTTTTGTTCGTCGCCAAAGAGATGGTGATGATATAGACTTGGATGCTTTAGTCGAATCTCTGGCCGATACCATGGCCGGTCAACCGCCATCGGATCGGTTGTTTATCAGGTTGCAACGGGATGAGCGTGATATTGCCGCATTGTTTCTGGTGGATATGTCAAACTCGACCCGGGGCTGGGTTGGCACCGCCATAAAAGAGGCAATGGTGCTTATCTGTGAGGCCATGGAAAGCCTGGGTGACAGATATGCCATCTATGGATTTTCAGGGATGCGTCGGCTCCGTTGCGAGGTGTTTCCGTTGAAACTTTTCAGCCAGCCCTATGATGATGAAGTCCGGGAAAAGATAGGTTCCATTGCTCCCCGGGAATATACCCGAATGGCTCCGGCTATCAGGCACATGACCTCACTGTTGACAGAGGTTGAAGCTAAGGTGAGGCTGCTGATTACACTCTCTGATGGCAAGCCGGAAGATTATGATGAGTATAAAGGAGAATATGCCATTGAAGATACCCGACACGCTCTTGTTGAGGCAAAGATGGCTGGTATTCATCCGTTCTGCATCACCATTGATCAGCATGCCCATGAGTAT
>RKSL01000004.1 GCA_008633435.1 Candidatus Desulfobulbus rimicarensis
AATTGTAAACGTTTACCGGTGCCCCATATTCGTTCAAGCAGGCCGACGAGTTTATAGCCCGCTATGCGAGGAAGCCTGGTCGGACGAAGATGTGGTGCTGGCGAACGTTTACTCTAATTCAATGTGGTGAAGAGTATTCTCAGCCTTCTGCAACTGAAAGCCGCACTTTTTGGGAACATCTTAAGGGACGGTTGAGAGCCTGTATAGGCAAAGTATAGAGTGAAGCCCACGGAGCCATTGTTTGTTTGTCGTGGGGATTTTTTTATAATGTGGCTGTTTCTCGAAAATGATGCTTGGTTATCTTGCTACATCTGGGTAACCAAGCGGAATGTTATAAATGCATCAACAATGTGGCAATAGTTGGTGTCTGTTTCATATTGATAACATTTATTTCCGGATGCAGTTACAAACACAGGAGGGAAGTAATATGATGTTTCGAAAGTCGTTTCTCGTGGTTGCAGCAGTTCCTATCATTATGTTGGGGTGGGGAGTTTCATCTACCTGGGCGAAACCATCAAAATGCGAGGAATGCCACGTTAAACTCAATCCCGGTCTGGTGAAGGATTTTAACCGTGGTAAAATGTCCAAAAAACTCACCTGCAAGTCGTGCCACGGTAAGGGGCATATGAGTGCCACTGACGTTGATCAAGTTAAATTGCCGACTATTTCCACCTGTAAAAAATGTCATAACAAGCAGGCTAAACAATACATGAGTGGCAAACATGCTCTGGGCCTGTTACCGATAACTGCATTTCCAGGTTTTGCTCATCAGCAGCCCCAGGCCTTCATTGCTGGCCAAAAAGGGTGTAATGGTTGCCACAACCTTGGTATCACAGATGAAAATGCACGGAATAACGATGCACGTAAATATTATAAGTATGGCATGGACTGCCAGAATTGCCATACACGGCATGCCTTCTCAAAGGCGGAAGCCCTGCAGCCCGAGGCCTGCAACAGCTGTCACACCGGTTTTGATCACGCTCAATGGGAGATGTGGCAGCATTCTAAGCATGGAGCCGCCTATCAGACCGACACCAAGGCTCATAGAGGCCCGACCTGCCAGGATTGTCATATGGAAAACGGCAATCATCGCGTAATGACTGCCTGGGGTTTTCTTGCCCTGCGGCTTCCGGAATCTGATAAAGAGTGGATGGGCTATCGAGCCACCATTCTTCAGGGATTAGGTGTGTTGGACAAAGATGGTAAGCCGACTGCTCGTCTTGAGGTCGTTAAGGCCGCAAATCTTGCCAGGCTTGACAAGAAGAGCTGGGATGATGAGCGAGATCGCATGCAGGCTATTTGCCAGAAATGTCATTCTGCCAATTTTGCCCGGGAAAATTTGAAAAATGCTGATCAGATGATTAAGGCATCAGATAAACTCTTAGCTGAAGCTATTCTTATCGTCAAGGATCTCTACGTTGACGGAGTTATCAATAAGGAAACTAATGCAGCAACTTTTCCTTATCCAGACTTATTGACATTTTACGAGGTAAAGACGCCCATTGAAGAAAAACTGTATGAGATGTTCATGGATTTTCGGATGAAGACTTATCAAGCTGCCTTTCATATCATGCCTGATTATACAACTTGGTATGGTCTGGCTAAAATGAAGGAATCGATAGTTGAGATGAAAGAAATGGCAATGCAGATGCGGTTGAATACTCAAAAATAAGTGTTTTTCGTATCGAGTCTGATACGAGAAGTATTTGAGTGCTCTTTTTGGGGGCGCAGATCTATGGATGTTCATAGTCTGCGCCTTTTGTATTTTTTCACTGTTCTTAGCAAGTTTTATGGAAAAATAGAACATGCCCACTGGGAAAACAGGTATGAACAGGGAATATGGTACATTAGTCAGACATGATCCTGTCTGGCTGGCTCTCCTTGTTGGCCTTTGTCCTTACCCCAGCTGTGCGAAATTCTTTTGTTGATGGGACAAGAAGGGCAATGTTTCCATTTCCTGAACCAGTGAGGGGTACTGCATATGCACATGGACACGACTTGCCCAATAGAGTGGCTATGGCGACAAGTTGAAATCGCATGGTTACAACTACTATGATGGGTTGCGGGCTGGGTGATTCCGGAAGAGTGTGCAAGGGGGGGATATGCCAATGAGGCTCATGTTGCTCAGTAATATCAAGCTGTGAAAGCCGGGTATTGTGGCATGAATGGTGGATCGGGTGTCTTGAAAGAGCTACAAGCTCAGGAGTATTGTTTCTCCAGTACCGATTGACTCACAAAGAATGTGTTTTTTGTGTAACAATCGGTACTGGATGTGTTTGTTTTCTGAATAAATGTCAGAGCAGACCGGCAGCAGGTCAAACTATAGCAAAGCTTCCAGTGCCTTACGTGCCATTCCCAGCAGACCCGAGGGATACATGCCAAAAGCCAACAGACAGAGACCAAGTGCTGTCGCTGTTGTCTGTAGCAGTGGAGTGGTTGAAATTTGTATGGCATTGTCATTCTTGTCGCCTACAAGGCTGATTCGGATAATGTTGAGATAGACGAATAAGCCGAGTAAAGAGTTGAGAACACCAAAGGCTACAGTCCAGAACCATCCCGCTTTCCAGGCTGCTGTCAGGAGCATCAGTTTGCCGGTAAAGCCGGCTGTTGGTGGAAGGCCGGCCAGCGATACCAGGGCTATGGTGAAGACTACAGCAAGCAGGGGTGCACGTTGCCACAAGCCATTGAGTTCCTGTAGTGGTATGTCATGTTTGTCGTTTTCAGCCAGTTGCACGGCAACGAGGAATGCAGCCAGGGACATGACTGCATAGACTGCTGTGTAAAAAAGTGCTGGTTTGAGTCCGCCTTGAGACGCTGCAAGTATCCCCAGCAGTATGTACCCGGCATGGGATACTGCCGAATAGGCAAGAAGACGTTTAAGTTCTGTCTGGGCCAGGGCCATCAGGTTGCCGACTGTCATGGAGAGTACGGCCAGCAGGGCAATAGCCGGAGCCAGCACCTCAAAGTCGATAAAAACTGCTCCAACTCTAGCCAACAGGGCGACTGCTGCAAGTTTTGGCAGGCTGGCTGCAAAGGCTACAACTTCTGCTGCTGCACCCGAGTAGACGTCAGGTGCCCAGAAATGAAAGGGAAAGGCTGCCAGCTTGTAGAGGATACCTGCCATAAACAGAATTACTCCAACAAGGGTTAGCGGATCATGGAAATGAGCGGGCAGGGCAATGACAATATCATTTAAAAAGGTAGAGCCAAGCCCTCCGTATAAGTAGCTGATGCCGTAAACCATTACCGCAGTTGAAACAACCCCAAAGACTAAATATTTGGCAGTTGCTTCAAATTGATAGCCAATCCCCTTGCGATAAGAGGTCGTTATATAGAGAGGGTAGGAGGAAATTTCCAGGGCAATAAACAGGGTGAGTAATTCGGTTGCCGCAGTGACCATGACCAGGCCTAGAGTGGAGATCATAAGAAACATGTAAAGATCACTTAGCGACTGTTTGTCAATACCCTCCATTCGCCTGGTGATTACCATGGTAACCAGAAATCCACCGGTAATAAACAGCGCAAAAAACCTGCTGAATTCGTCGACCCGATATGCACCATGAAAGAGTTCGTTATGGCCATTCATGGCAAGAACCGCACCTAACAGGGCAGCAACAGCCCAGCCAATAGCAAAGCGGTTCAGGTTCTTGGTCACATTGAACAGACTGCAGCCAAAGAAGAACGTGGCACCGCACCCCAAAATGATCTCAGGTAATAATGTTTGTAAAATAGTCACTCAAAACTCCTGTGAACAGTGTGTTGACAAAACATCAGTGAACCTTGGAAAGCATATTTCGTTGGTCACTGTGTTGTGTTGTAATGAATCTATCCGTTCCCTGTCGTTAAACAGGATAATTCCAGGCCAGCCGGATACTTAATAATTCTCATATTTACTTGGCAAGCATATACCGATTGTGCCGCAAATCCTTACAGGTGCCCCGCAGGAGAACACTTGACGTCAGTCTTGGGAAGGACCCGTTCAAAGAAAAATTGTGGGGGATGAACGGAAGACAGCAAGTATTTGACCTGAAGTCTGCCTCCGGGGAACCTGTAAGGATTTGCGATCATATATGAGCGTTGTTACAAATCAGGGCAGCATTGACTGAACCAAATGGTGCATATATCCAGCTATCTGCGATCCGTGTTCAATGGGTAACCTGGAGAGCAATCCCTCCAGTGCCGGGTTTATAATTGTTGTTATCGGTTTGGGATTGAAACCAAAGACGATGACAAGAAGAGCAAGGGGTGCAAGGGTGAGCCATTCCCGTGTGTTTAAGTCACAAGCAAAGGCTTTATTACCTTTGGCATCCCAGGTGAGCTTTAAAAAGAGTCTGAACATATAGGCTGCTGCCAGTAATGCTCCGGGGATTGCCCAGGCACCAACTCGCCAGTCGAGTTCAAATGCTCCGACAAGTATCAGGAATTCACCGACAAAACTTGCAGTTCCCGGGAAGCCAAGTGATGACAGGCTGAACAGTCCCAGAAAAAAGGCAAATGCAGGCATCAGGCGGGCAAGTCCTGCATTAACTGTAAGATCACGGGAATGGGAGCGTTCGTAGAGCATTCCAGCAAGCAGAAACAACCCACCCGTGGTCAGACCATGGTTAATGTTCTGCAGCATAGCCCCTTGGTTCCCTTGAAAGGTGAGACTGAAAATGCCAAGAGTTGCAAAGCCCATATGAGCTACCGAGCTATAGGCAATGAGCTTTTTAATATCTGATTGTGCCAGAGAAAGCAGCCCCCCATAAATGATGGCAATGATGGAGAAAATAATCATAATAGGGGCCAGATTAACACTTGCCTGTGGTGCCAGAGCAAGGTTGAAACGTAACAGCCCGTACGTACCCATTTTGAGAAGAATGGAGGCTAAAATAACAGAACCTGCTGTTGGTGCCTCAACATGCGCTGCCGGGAGCCAGGTATGCACCGGAAACATTGGCACTTTTACAGCAAAGGCAATCAGGAATGCCAGAAACAGCCAGAACTGAAACTGCGGGCTGAGTTGGAGCATTGATATCTCGGGATAACTAAAGGTATGCGCCTGCAGATAAAGGGCAATTAAAGCCAGCAGTAGAAAGATGGAACCTGCCAGGGTGTATAAAACAAATTTTACCGCCGCGTAAATCCTTCTTGGTCCACCCCATACTGCTATCATCAAAAACATGGGGATAAGCAGGGATTCAAAAAAGAAATAAAAGAGCATTACGTCAAGGGCGGCAAAAACGCCAACCATAATCCCCTGGGTCAGGAGAAGACAGGCCAGGAAAGCTTTGATACGTTTGGTTATATATGACCAGGAGCAGAGTACGACAAGTGGGCCAAATAATGTGGTCAGGAGGATAAGCGGCATGCTGATACCGTCAATGCCGAGCAGATAAGTAAGGCCAATGCTTTTGACCCAGACGTGTTGTTCAACAAATTGAAAGCCACCAAGCAGTGGGTCGAAATTTGTGTACAAAGGGATGGAAAAAACCATCACCATAATTGTCAAAATAAGGCTGTATATCTTTGCTGCCCGGTCATCAGGGATTAATGGCAGCAGTAATGCGCCGCCAATGGGCAGAAAGATAATCATGCTGAGCACCGAAATGGGCATGGTATGTAAGTGCAGTATGGGTTCCATTCTTTTTGGGTGTTATCTCATTAATTATTTAGCAGCTGATGCCTTGCACCGTGCGGCTTGGTTTAAGCGTTTGGTTGCTCTGTCAATATATGGCAAGAGCCACTGCCGCCAACACTGTTGCGGCCAGGAAGGTGAGCATTCCTGCCAGATATTTCGAGAGTGAACCAGGCTGAGCAATAAAGCGCAGGTTACGGCTGAGTTTAAGCACGTTATCTGCCATGCCGTCCACAAAGCCATCAACGACTTTGGTATCGTGCCAGGACGCTATTTTAGAACAGAGTCTGAGCAGAGGCAGAGCAACGGTTGAGTGCAGGGTCGTCATAAAATTTTTATCAACAGCTGCGGGTACGTTACGACAGAAATTCATAAAATGGGTACTGCCCCTGCGATAAAACCAGTCAACATCAAGACCAACCAGAGGTTTTGGTTTGAGCTTGCCAAGGAGCAGGAAGAAACCAAACATGGTAAAGAGCAGAATCTGGTACGACTCCATAATGTGCGTTGCCGTATAAGGATGATAGTCCACAGGATAGGGCAGCATAGAGTAGAGAAACTGCGGATTACAACCAAGCATGATACAGAAGTATGAGCCAATGGCCATGGCCGCCATCATGTTCCAGGGAGCCTCTTTTTTCGGGGGTTCAAAGAGCGGTTCTTCCCGGTTAAACCAGATAAAATAGGGAACTTTCAGCCCGGTGTGGAGAAAGGTACCAGCAGAAGCCATGGTGAGCAGTAGTGCAGCCCAGTTGAGGTGATCATTCCAGGCACCGGCGATAACCATTGATTTGGAAATAAATCCCGAGAAAAAAGGAAAGGCTGAAATTGAAAGCCCGCCTATTAAGGTAAAGACAAATGTCCAGGGAAGATATTTCCAAAGACCACCCAGCTCAGAAAACTTGGATTTTCCAGTAACATGGATGACACTGCCAACGCCCATAAAAAGCAATGATTTATAGAGAATATGTGCATAAGCATGGGCACAGGCACCATTAATGGCCATCTCCGTTCCAATGCCAACACCAGCGACCATATACCCGACCTGACTGATGATGTGGTACGAGAGCAGACGTCGGGTGTCATTTTCAAGCACAGCATAGACAACTCCGTAAAGAGCCATGGCCACACCGAGCGGGATAAGAATGTCATAGCCTGCAAAAACGCGTGCTAAAGTATAGACTGCTGTTTTTGTTGTGTAGGCGCACATGAAGACCGAACCGACAACGGTCGCACTGCCGTAGGCATCTGGAAGCCAGGCGTGCAGTGGTGGTACAGCCGCGTTTAACAGAAAGCCGATCATGATGAGCCATGCAGCCACAGGCACTCCGCTGATCATGGGGCCAAAGGTGATGTCACCTGTTTTAAAGTAGAGCACAAAGATGCCGCAGAGTAGGCAGAGTCCACCAAAGGTATGCACCAGTACGTAACGGAACCCGGCTTTAAGGGATTCTTCGGTGCCTCGCATCCAGACGAGACAGACAGAGGTCACCATTAATCCTTCCCAGAACAGAAAAAGGCTTAAATAATCTCCGGCAAATGTGCAGCCAAGTGCGCTGCCCACGTAGCCCCAGGCGGCAACATGTTGCCAGTTTTCTTTAAGATGCATGCCGTAGAGTGAACCGATGACTGCCATTACACAGAAAATATGGGCAAAGACCAGAGCCATTCTGTCCACCCGCCCCAGGGTAATTTCCAGTCCGGCAACATGGAGCTGCCAGTGCATGCCATAGCCAAGGAAAATAACCAGGGCAAGGGCGGCAAGGGGAACGGCTATCAAAAAGATGTTGCGTACCCATCCTTTTAAAAAAGGCAGGATACAGGCACCAATAAAGAAAAGCAGGGCAGGATGAAAAAAGAAACTGCCAGCGTGTAAGGATTCTATCATTTCATCTCACCTTCAGATGCTTTTTTGTGAGCTTCTGCTGCTTCATAATAATCATCAGGCCTGAACAGAAATGCCGTTCCCAGCCATTTTGAAACGATGATGATAAGCACGCAGGCAATAAAACCAAATGCGGCCCAGAATCCGGGAATAATATCGCCGATAAAATGGGCGTGATGTCTGGGAATAAAAAGATCACCAATTATCATGCCGCCAAGAACTGCATAACTACACCCTTTGACCAGAAGCATGTGGGCACGAAGCCAACTGATAAAACGTACAATCATCGGCCAATTACCCCCTCAATCAATGTCAGTAAAGGTCCGGGAAACAGACCCAGTAAAACGGTGATGGTCGCTGTTATGGTCAGTGGAACAACCATGGCTGGTTTTGCCTCAGCCAGATGTAAATCTTCTGCTGCCGGAGCTCTAAAAAACGCCCGGTAAATAACCGGCATGAAATACGCGGCATTGAGCAGAGAGCTTGTGAGCAGGAAAATGAGGATCAGCATGGAGTTATTATCGAGTGCGCCAAGACCAAGGAACCATTTAGAGATAAAGCCTGCCGTGCCGGGAATCCCGATCATGGACATCGCGCCGATGGTAAAAGCTCCCATGGTGATCGGCATGATCCTGCCAATTCCATCGAGCTGGCTGATATATTTTTTGCCTGTGGCCACAAAGATTGCCCCGGCGCAATAAAACAGGGTGATTTTTGAAAAGGCGTGGTTGGCAATATGAATTGCACCCCCGGTTAAGCCGTTGAGTGACACCAGGGCAAAGCCCAGACTTATATAGGCAAGTTGGCTGATGGTTGAAAAGGCCAGCCTTGCTTTTAAGTTGTCATGGGTCAGTGCTATCATTGAGGCTATAAGAATAGTTGCCGAAGCAAAATATGCTGTTGGCATGACCAGGTGCAGGGTCTGCATAAGATCTGGGCCATAGACATTATAAATAACCCGGGCAACACAGAACACACCTACTTTAACCACGGCCACTGCGTGGAGCAATGCGGAGACGGGGGTGGGGGCAACCATGGCCGATGGAAGCCAGGAGTGCAAAGGCATGAGTCCCGCTTTGGCAAGCCCTGCGAGAAAGAGAACAAAGAGGGCTATCAGCATGATGTGGTTACTGTCGCCGTTTAACAATGGCTGGGCACTGAAGTCAAGGTTCCCGGTGAGCAGATAGGTTATGACAAGTGCTGGTAAAAAGAAAAGTTTACCAGCACCCATGAGATAGACCAGATATTTGCGCGCCCCTTTAAATCCTTCCCGGTCTTCATGGTGCATGACCAGGGGGTAGGTAAAGATAGAGACCAGCTCATAGCCAAGATACAATGTGAAAAGGCTGCCGGCAAAAGCCACGCCCAGGGCAGAACCCAATGTAAGGGCAAAGCAGGTATAATAACGGGTCTGGGCGTGTTCGTTCAGACCGCGCATATAGCCAATGGAGTAGAGCGTGGTAAATATCCACAGAAAAGAGGACACTGTGGCAAAGAGAATGCCGAAGCCGTCTACCCTGAAATTTACACTGAACCCGGGGAGAATCTCAGCGAGCCTGAGTGTAATGATCTGGCCACCCATGACCCTGGGCAGCATGGAGGCAACCAGCAGGAAGGTAATGCAGGCCGCGCAAATTGATACCAGTTCCCGTTTATCCTGATCTGCCCGGTATAAAGGGATCAGGAGTGCGGCAACCATTGGAGTCATGGCCGCCAGCAAAGGTATGATTGAGGTGATCGTTTCTTCCATGATTACCCTTTAAGCCGCGTCAGTTTATTAATTGAAATAGTTTTGTAGTTACGGAATACCGCAACAGCAATACCAAGAAAGAGTGCCGCTTCAGCAGCGCCAATACCCAGCAGAAACAGGGTCATTATTCGGGCGGATAGTGGATCAACATGGAGAAAGGTGCCAAAGGCCATCACGTTAATCCCTACCCCCTGGATGAGCAGCTCAAGGGAGATGAGAATGCCAATCAGAGTAGAGCGGAACATCATGCCGTAAAGGCCAATACCAAAGAGCAGATGAGCCACAATTATATAGACAATCAGATTGTTTGGTAATGTATGTAAGTATTCCATCTGATTAATTCCTCCGCCGGATAAGGGCTACACTGATAGCGCCGATAACCGCCACTGTCAGCAGAATGGAAATAACCTCAAAGGGCAGCAGATATTCTCCCAGGAGCATCTGGCCGATGGGCGATTCATCAATTTTCTGCGGATACCCCACCCATTCGCGGTCAGCAAGGCCAAGCAGAACAGAGCCAAGCATGGCAAGGGTTATGAAAGGGGGGACTATGGCACGCAGCCCTGGGTTTTGTAGTCCTTCCTCGCCGGATTTGTGGGTAAGCGAAAGGCCAAAGGCAATGGCAACACAAACTGCCCCAACATAGATCATGACCTGCATGACTGCCAGCAGAGGGCTGCCCAGGAAATAATAGAGACCGGCAACACCAATTAACGTCATGACCAGCCCCAGAAAGCAGTGTACCAGATTCTGGGAACGCACAGCCATGATTGCGCCAATCACCATCTGGACAAGAAGCACTGCAAAGGAGAGCGCATAAATGTCGAGGGCAAAACGTTCAAAGCTCATTCTGAACCTCCAGAAAAGGGTGAGGCCACATCATCAAGCAGGTTCATGGCTGAAAAGGGTTTGGATGAGTAATCGACCAGCGCATAATCTCTTGAAAAGGTGATCGCATCCACCGGACAGCTTTCTACGCATAAGCCGCAGAGGCTGCATTTTGTAAAGTCAAGCGCAAACAAGGTGGGCGATTTCTTTTTTGCCCCCTCGGGTTTGGCTCCTTTTACCGTGATGCAGTTTGAGGGACAGGCCCGGACACATGATCCGCAGGCAATGCATTTGGCAAAGCCCGTTGATTCATTGGGGACAAGCATAATATGCCCACGAAATTTTTCGGGGAGCTGGGCAGTCTGCCTGGGCCACTCGACAGTGTTTCCTTTGGTGAACATGACTTTTATGGTCACCTTCATACCGGTCAGGAGGCTTCCCAGACCAGTGATGATATCTCGAACGTAACTTTTGATCATAAGGCAGCCATCACTCCGGCAGTTATTAGAAAGTTGAGCAGGGAAATCGGCAACAGGATTTTCCAGCCAAAGCTGAGCATCTGATCAACCCTGACTCTGGGGAAAGTCCAGCGGAACCACATCATAAGAAAGAGGAAAAAATAAATCTTGAGCAGCATCCATACCGGCCCCGGCAAGAACGGGCCTAACCATCCACCAAGAAAGAGAATAGCGGCAATGGCTGAAGCAACAAGCATGTAGGTGTATTCTGCAAGAAAAAACAAGGAGAACATCATGCCTGAATATTCAGTATGAAATCCGGCAACCAGTTCGCTCTCCGCCTCGGCAAAGTCAAAGGGGCTGCGGTTGGTCTCCAGAGTAATTGCAATCAAATAAATAAGAAAGCCCACAGGCTGGTAAAGGGCAAACCAGGTCGATTGTTCCTGCACAAGGACTATCTCTCTTAAGCTGAAAGAACCTGACAGCAGAATGATTGGCAGAATACAGAGCAGCAGAGGGATCTTATAGGCAAGAATCTGGGCAACAGCACGCGATGCGCCAAGGAGTGCATATTTATTGTCACAGCCCCATCCGGCCAGAAGAATACCCAGCGTGTTGAGCAGGCCAAGAGCAATGACCAGCAATAACCCGACATCAAGTTCGTGTGCCTGCCATGTGGCAGAAAAAGGAACCGGAACAAGCGCAATAAAGACAGGAACCAGGCAGATAATCGGGGCCAGTATAAAGATTGGTTTATCAGCAGACTGGGGGAAGATAATCTGTTTTGAAACCAGTTTTAAGCCGTCGGCAACGGTTTGCAGGAGTCCTGCCGGGCCAACTTCAGTGGGGCCGAGGCGATATTGCATGTGGCCGGCGACTTTTCGCTCGAACCAGACCACAAAAATGGCGTTTACACCAACCACAACCGTGATGCCCAGGATTGACAGCAGGGTTCGTATAAGGGTTATTTCTGATATCATCGGTCAATCTCCGGAATAACAAGATCCAGGCTGCCAAGAATCGCCAGGGCATCGGCCAGTAATTGTCCGCGAGCCATCTTGGAGAAAATACTGAGGTTGGCAAATGAGGGAACCCGATATTTAACCCGGTAGGGGATTTTGGTCCCATCACTTACAGCGTAGATCATCAATTCGCCCCGTGGGGTTTCAACGGCCATGGAAGCTTCACCTTCGGGGGGTTTGATTATTTTTGGCACTTTGGCCTGGATGTCACCATCTGGAATGTTGGCGAGAATCTGATCTATCATGTTCAGGCTCTCATCAATTTCGGCCAGGCGAACCAGGTATCTGCCCATGCAGTCCCCTGTCTGTTCAACCGGAACATTGAATTTAAGCTCGGGATAAATCGAGTACGGTTCTTTGACCCGGACATCGTAGGCTTCACCTGAACCACGTAATACCGGCCCGCTGAGTCCATATCCCGAGGTGTCAAAGGGGAGGATTACGCCAACGTTTTTGGTGCGATGCTCGAAAATGACATTGCCGGTCACAAGTTCATGGTAACCGGGCAGATGGGCGCGCATCTGATCAAGGAATTCCTGCGTTTCCCGGAGGAAAGTTGCATCAACATCTGCTCCGACACCACCAAACCGAAAAAAGCAGTAGGTCAGTCGGGAACCGGTGATGGTTTCCAGGAGATCGAGAAGCTTCTCTCGATCTTCAAAGGCATGGAGAAAGGGGGTAAACGCGCCAAGATCGAGGAGAAAAGCACCAAACCAGAGGAGGTGGCTTGAAATACGGTTAAGCTCAGTGGTGAGCACACGAATGTATTCTGCCCGGGGCGGCACCTCATAACCGCACATTTTTTCCACCAGGCATACCCATGCCTGGTTATAAGAAAGTGCGCTGAGGTAGTCCATGCGTGCCATATAGGGCAGCACCTGTGCCCAGGTCATGTTTTCCGCAATTTTTTCCTGCATGCGGTGACCATAACCAAGTACTGGATCTGCGGTGAGGATGTATTCGCCATCCATATGGAGAATTACCCGTAAAACCCCGTGGGTGCCGGGGTGCTGCGGCCCGAGATTGAGGATGAAATCGCTTTCCTGTTCCTCGGAAGGCTCCAGATGATATGTTGGCGCTATTTGCGATTCAAACATTAGTGTATCCCTGCAATCTGATGTTTGGGACGTTTAAAATCCTTGCGTAGCGGATGGAAGGTAACGTCAAGAGGGAGTAGCAGACCACGGCTGTCTTTACTTCCTTCAAAGGTGATGTCAAAAAATTCTGCTGTTTCCCGCTCGTGCCATACCGCCCCGGGATAAATCATACCTATGGTCGGGAATACGGTATTGTCCCTGCTGGATTCAATGACAATCTGCAGGCGGGAACTTTCACTGTAATGATCAAAAAACCAAACTCCCCGCATGGTTCCTTCGGCAAGGTCGTCAACTGCGGTTATGGTTTCAAGAAAAAAACCTGCCGCCTTGAGCGTACGGCATATTTTCTGTAACTGATCACTTGTGATGCTTAGCCGGGCATGGATACCGGTTTTAGCATAGTCGAGCTGTTCTGCCGGCACATCAAGTTTTTGCAGTGTCGTTTCAATAAGGGACATAATACTCGTTATGTGGTTTCTGTTGGTATTTTGGGCAGCTCAACAACCGGTGCTTCCGGGAAGCGCCGAACTCCGCTGATCTTGGCTTCAAGTTGAAGGAAAGCTTCAATGAGCGCTTCCGGCCTTGGTGGGCACCCAGGTACATATATATCAACCGGAACAATCTGGTCGGCACCTTCAACGACTGAGTAGTTGATGTCGTCGAGTTTGAAAGGCCCGCCTGATATGGCGCAGTTGCCCATGGCAATAACCCATTTGGGAGCCGGCATCTGCAGATAAAGCCGTTTAACGGTTTCAGCCATTTTGTGGGTTACCGTACCTGCGACAATCATGACATCTGCCTGCCGGGGGGATGCCCGGAAAACTCCTGCGCCAAAGCGGTCAAGGTCATATTTTGGGCCGGCGGCAGCCATCATTTCAATGGCGCAGCAGGCCAGGCCAAAGGTCAGTGGCCAGAGCGAATTAGCCCGGGCATGATTGAGGACTTTTTCCAGTTGGGCAAAATGTATCAGTGGAGGGACAACGCTTCCCGTTCCCATTTCAAAACTCCTTTTGTCCAGGCATAGGCTACAGCCAGGAACAGTACGATGACAAAAAATAAAATTTCATAAAACCCCACCATGCCGACATGTTCCCTGTATATTCTGGCAATGGGGAAGAGATAAAGAACATCAACTTCAAAAACAATAAAAATCAGCGCATAGAGGTAATAAAAAACGCCAAATTTTGCCGCCCGTGCCCTGCCAAAGGCCGGCATGCCACATTCGTATATTGCATTCAAAATCGGGGCTGTTTCTCTTGGAGCCAGCAACAGGCCTGCGACAAGAGGTAACACTGCAAAAACGATACCATAGAGTAACATTGAAGCCAGGGAATAGACATCGGCGACAAGTGCCGGATCAGGCTGAGCCTGGGTGATCAACTCCGCTGCTTGATGGGTGATGTGTGTTGGGTTCATTGCACTGTTTCCTGTTACCGTGTCTTGTTCGAAAAAGGGGGTAGAGTATGTTCAAAAACCGGGGTGGGCTTCTGGTGGGGGAAAGACGGCTCCCCTACAATGTGGCTAACCCTAACGGAAATCTAACGATAAGTAAAATTTGAAAAAAATATCAATTCGTTCAGTTTCGCTTATACCTTATTGGGAAAGGTTGTTCCATGGGCTGGATTAAGAATATTTGATAAGTAGAAAAGTGTTTTAATTCAATATGTTGACTGATAGCGCTGAAGGTTGATATGAAAATACCAATAAGGGGAAAATAATGGCCAAAATAACATATTTTTTTTAAATTTTGTTATTGACAGGCCAGGTTTTCTTCGGGTAGGGACGGTGTTTTTTAGCATCTCACCCCAATTGCAGCCGAGTTGAGCTCGAGTTTGTCACCCTGTAGGGAAACTTCACCACCACGATGAACGGTTCAATCTATTGATCTGCTGTTTTAAAACTGTTGAGTCAAAGTAAGATGTTGAAAAATCTTGTTTCTATTTGATGATATGCGCTACGTTCCAACGCAGGATAAGAGTACATTATAAATCAGTCAAATGGTAGACATCATGATAAATCCATTTGCCGTCGCAGGAAAAATTACCACTATTCAGCAGGAGGTGCTGGCTCCATTATACGGCACATCAGCCCAGTATGAAGATACTCCATTTGCGCTGCGCCTTGCAGAGACAGGCCGTGTCATAGACCGGCATCAGCAATTTTTTGAAGAGGTGAGCCGGAGTAGCCTGGTGGCGATGATATTTAAAATTATACAGATGTTTGGTGGTGCAGATGGCCTGACTGAGCAAGATTTTTCCCGCTTTACCTCCTATGTCAATGATGGCGGGCTGCAGGCGATGATTGCCATGTTGAAGAGTGATAACATGGAGAAAACCTTTGTTGACGAATTGACAAAGCTAGCCAGTCATGTGCTTGAAAATGCCCCGCCAATGCTTGAGAAGTCCAGGGAGTTGCATCAGGATTTTATACAGGGCTACTTGTCTGATGAGTATGGATCGTTTGCTCAATCTCCGAAGCGGTTACAGCAAAATTTTTTACTGGCAGATGAGTTTATCCTCAGGCTTGCAGAACTTTCCCGGAAAACTGTTGAAGAAATAGGGTAAAAGCTCAAGTTTATTGAGTTTGCCAACCTATTATTTTGCTTGTAGATATTTTTTGGTTACGTTGGTTGCATTATCTATGTTCTCAATTGTAATGTATTTATTTGTTATTATCATGAAAGTATTCTTCTTTATTGAGGCATCTAAAAATACAGTTTTCTGATTGTATTAGCAGATTATTAGGCATATAATAAAGTTTTAAGGAACTTCACGGTTTTCATGTTTGAGCGGAGTCTACCTCTTGTGCCTACATGAAAAATTGATTTACTGATGTGCTCTAATTGGTCAGATCCACAATTTCTTCTCTTC
>RKSL01000186.1 GCA_008633435.1 Candidatus Desulfobulbus rimicarensis
GTACAATCTGGTACAATCCCCTATATGGTTAAGGTTTATTTTTTTAAGTAATTCAGGGGGGTTGGCTGTGGCTCTTGTCGGTTTTTCCGGTTCTCGTTCCCTGCCCGGCTATTTTGCCGGGGAAGTAGGGGCGGTTGTTGCGTCTGTTGTAGCCTCCGGTCGTGGTGTTGCTGTTGGGTGCGCTCCTGGGCTTGATTCTTTGGTGCGTTCTGCCTGTCCTGGTGCTCAGGTGTTCCGGGCTGGTTCGTCCTTGCCGTCCGCTTTGGTTTCCCGGTCTATTTCTTTTGTTCGGGCTGTTGCCGGTTCCGGCCCTGGTTCCGGCTTGGTTGTTTTTCCCGGTTGTCCCTGTCCTGCCGGGTTGCGTCCTTCTGCTGTTCCTTCCCGCTGTTTTTGTGGTCTTGGTTCCGGCTCCTGGGCCTCTGCTGCCCTTGCTGTCGGCCTTGGGGTTTCTCTGGTTGTTTTTGGGGTTTCACGGTCGCAGCTTCCGGCCTCCTGGGGTTCGTGGATTCCTGCCGGTTCCGGGTGTTGGTCTGGCGGGTTTCGTCTTGTCCCGGTCCGTGTTCCTGTCCAGCGGTCTCTTTTTTAAAAAAGTAAAGTAAACGGGTAAATATATCTTGTAATAATGCGTACTGTCCTGTAAAATGTCTATAAAAGGTAAGGGAATAGCCCCTACCTGAAATTTTTTTGCTTTGTGTGCGTACATTCTGACGCACAGCTAAGGAGGTTTTAAAATGTTTGACTGGAAAATTAAACCTGATGCTTTGACCCCTCGTTTTTTGGATGCTTTGAAAAAGTGGCAAGCTGCCGGGCGGCGGTCTGTCAAGATCGAGATTGAAGGGAATATCTTTGATGAAAACCCAAAATCAAAACTTATTATCTGGTGCTACGACTATGGCGTAATGGAGGGACGGCACGTATCAAAAATAACTGAAATCCCTACAACTAAAAAGCTTATGGAGATGAAAAAAGCCACAATCGAGAAAGAACGGGCAGAACTACAGAAAAAAATTGATAATTTGGAGGGTAAATAATGAAACTGCCGATCATTGAATCAAACGAACTCACTAAAAAAGTTGAACTTGCCATTCATTACGCCCTTTTCCAGCGTGAAAGGCATGGCCAAAGGCTGGAACAGGTTGTTCTTGCCCCTGAAATCAAACGGGATTATTTGGGGGTGTCCTCAATTTCAACCCCGCCTTGTGCCCTGTATTACTCCCTGACAAATGCCCCGAAGGATGAAACAGACCTTTCTTCCAGGTTTGGTTTTGATACCGGCCATATTTTGGAAGGATATGTTCTTGATTTGTTGCAGGTGGAAGATCGCCAGGGCGAAGTTGTTTTTCCTTACCTGCTGGCCCCTCATGGAGTGATTAAAGGCCACTATGACGGCAGGACAGATAATTTAATGGAAAAATCTTGTGTGGTGGAATGTAAAGCCACAGGCGGGTACTCGTTCAACAAGAAAATAGAAGAAGGAGCCGACACCGGGCATATCGAACAGGCATTCATTTATGCAGTTGGCACCGGCTCCCCTTACTTCACCCTTATTTACTGCAACAGAGAAGCAAAAAAGAGCACACCCTTTTATACCGTAATGGGTTTTTATATTCCAGACATGGAAAAAGCAAAAAAGGCTGTTTTTGCCCTGTACGCTGAACGTTTCGACCCTGTTTTGTTGTCCCTGCATCATGAATTAAGACCGGAAGCACCGCTTCAACCTCGTTGGGAGTTTGGCCCTCGTGGTTGGAGATGCCGCCCGGATTCATCCTATTTCACAAAAGGCGGGAAAGAAAATTTCACCGTTGGATATTGTTCTTACCGGCCAACATGCCCGGAAGCGCAAGCATACCGGCAGATTGAAGAGGAAAGAAAGGTCAAGAAGGCCGCAAACGGTTAGACGGTAAATAATCGCCCTGGGCACTCCCCAGGGCGACAGCGAAGCGAGGCAAAGAAAATGCAATTATTCCAGAAAGCAGAACGAAAAAAGGCAAAACTCAGACTTTCCATTGATGGCCCCAGCGGGAGCGGGAAAACACATTCAGCACTTTTGGTTGCCGGTGGTCTGGTGCCAGACGGTAAAATATTCCTGATTGATACCGAGCGGGACAGCGCAACACTTGAGACCGGCAAGCCGGGAATACCTGAATTTTTTCATGCACCCTTGACCCCACCATATACCCCGGCACGATACCGGGAATATATCAATGCTGCTGTTTCCGAAGGTGCAGACATCATAATAATAGACAGTCTTTCCCATGCGTGGAGCGGTTCCGGTGGTGTATTGGATATGCACGACAACGCTACCAGGGCGCAACGATCCGGGAACAGTTGGGCAGCATGGCGGGAAGTCACGCCAGAGCATAACGCCCTTGTGGATGCTATTTTACAGGCCCCTTGTCATATCATTTGCACCATGAGAACAAAAATATCTTGGGAAGTGGTGGACGATGGAAACGGCAAGAAAAAGCCCATGAAAATAGGATTGAAGCCGGAACAGCGGGAAGGCATGGAATACGAGTTCACCCTTGTACTTGATCTTGCCCTTGATGGTCATATAGCGACAGCCAGCAAAGACAGAACAAGCCTTTTTGATGGTCGGCACTTCATCCCCGGCTCGGCTACTGGGCAAGAGTTGGAAGAGTGGTTGAACCTTGGGGAAGATCCGGAAGATTTAAGTCGGAAACTTTTTGAACGGCTGAAGCAGGAAGCCGGAGAGATTGAAAACGAAATCCACCTTACAAACTGGGGGCGGAAACATAAGCCGGAATTTGACAGGCTATTACCAGATCATAACCGGGAATTGGTGGAGTTTTGCCAGAAACGGAAAGAGGAATTGAAAGATGAAAAATAGAGTGTATGACGTACTTTACAAGCGGACAGAAGATAAAAAAGGCCGTGGTGTCTGGCTGAAATGTGGGGTAATGCTTCAAAAAGTATCTGACGGCAAAATGAGTTTGAAACTTGATGCTGTGCCGGTCGGCAAGGAATTTGACGGTTGGTTCACTATCAGCGAAAGGAAAGGGGGTAACTATGACAACAGAGCTTGAACAGGCCACACGGGAAGCCGTGAAGTTTTGCCTTTCAATGGAACCAACCAGCGGCACAAAGGCACTTGCACGGGTAATACTGCATTGCTACAACCATTATGATTATCCGCTGAGTATCGTTGATTTGTGCTTGCTGGATGATAAAAGGCAGGTTTTAGCCTGGGCGGTCTTGCGGCTGAGGGTTGCCGGAATGGAGCCGCACGAAGTTTTAGAACAGCCGATTGACCTTGAATACCTGAAAGAGCGATACGCCCCGGTAAAAAAGGACTTGAGCAACTTCTTTGACGAGTAAAACAAACGAAGGTTTTCTTTACCATCAGAGCCGGGGGCACCTCCCCGGCTTTTTATGGCCTTTTCCGGTAAAGAAACTTGGTAAACAATTCAAAGTAAATTATTCTTTGTTTTTGATGGGATTGTTTACTTTTTAAGGCTGAAAATTGAATTTTTGCCGGTTGCTGGCTGCCAGATCGGGAAGAAAACGACCGTTGCCGGCTCGACCTGGCGACCAGGGCGAGCGTAAAGAAAAGAGGTAAACAAATGATTACCGAAAAAATGAAATACCAGATAGCCGAAATCTGGACACCGATTGAAGATTGTAAATATCAGGACAAAGAGGACGGCACCTGCACCCATGATGGTCAGGTTACGCCGGAATGTCATGTTTTCGCATGTCCCCGGCTTCATCCTTTGATTGAAAAATTATTCAGCGAGGTATTGAAATGAAAATAGGATACGCACGGGTAAGCACGACCGACCAGAACCCGGAATTACAGCTTGACGCACTGAAAAAGGCAGGGTGCGAACAGGTTTACAAGGACAAAATATCAGGAGCCAAGGCCGACCGGCCCGGTTTAAAAGAGGCCCTGGACTATGCCAGGAAGGGGGATTGTCTTGTTGTTTGGCGGCTGGACAGGTTAGGCCGGAGCTTGAAACATCTTATTTCTACCGTGGAAGACTTGGAAAAAAGAGGTGTGGGCTTTGCCTCCCTGCAGGAAGGTTTCGACACGACCACCAGCGGCGGAAAACTTGTTTTTCAGATTTTTGGTGCTCTGGCTGAATTTGAAAGAAATTTGATCCGAGAACGGACAAAAGCCGGGCTTGAGGCTGCCCGGTCACGGGGTAGGGTGGGCGGTCGAAAGGAAAAACTCTCTGTTGACCAGGTGGAAACCATGAAAAAAATGTACGAAAGCCGGAGCCACACCATAAAAGAAATATGCAAGGTGTTCAGGATCAGCAAGCCGACATTTTACCGCTACATGGAGAAATAGAACATGGATACAAGGGAACTTTGCCGGTCATGGTTGCTGGAAAATGCCCTTTTCCTCGATACCGAGACCACCGGCCTTGATAATACCGCCGAAATTGTAGAAATAGCGATAGCAGACAGGGATGGGAACCCGGTTTTTGAATCTTTGGTTAAACCCTCTGCGCCGATCACGCCCCGGCTGGTTTCAATACATGGAATCAGCAATGAAATGGTAAAGAATGCGCCCACCTGGGCAGAAATACACCTGGAAATAAATCGGATTTTGACCGGTAAAACGGTTGTAGCTTACAATTCGGACTTTGACAGCCGGATGATAGAGCAAACGATTGATATTTACAGTTTGCCCGGGATCATTTGTTATTGGGAATGCTCAATGCAAATGTACCAGAACCATACTGGGCACCATAAATGGATAAAATTGATTGAAGCGGCTGAACAATGCGGAGTTTACCCAATGGGCAAAGCCCATAGAGCTATGACAGATGTTATAATGTGTCTTCAAATTGTCCAGAAAATAGCGTGGTTCTGATTTTAAGGCTGCCCAGGGCACCGGGCAGCCTTAAAACTAACCTGCATCAACTAAAGTTGTTTCAAAATCTTCAGCGTCGTAATGGAAAAGCTGACTTTCGGCGTATTCATCCACCAGGTCCCCGGCTATTTCCCGGGCCTCACCTTCAACCCCTGTTTCCTCAACTTCTGCCCTGTAGCCATCTTCACCACAAGGGAAACCGGCATCATCAAGAAAAAGAATTTTGAAATAGAACACACTGATATTTTCAGACATTTTTACACCCCTAAAAAAGTGAAAGTTGAACCGGAACCATGACCGGCCACCAGCGAGAAGCAGAAAACCCGCACCCTTGCCCCGGAGAACCGGAACACTGCCCAAGCCGGGAGCAAAACAAGCAGGAAACCTGCTTTGCCGGACCCGGAACAGAAGACCAATGACCGGGGGAACCTGAAACGGCACCCCCGACAGCAGAAACAGGAACCCCGCAAGCCACCGCCCAGGCACGGGCAAGAGACCGGGAAGGAAAAGAAGGCCCTACCACGACCAAACCCCGCCAGAAGCAACAGCAGAGCGAACAGCCGGAGGGGAACCAACAACAGAAACCGGAGACCCGGAACGGCAAATAGCCGGAACGGAAGCCGGAAGAACCGGAACAGAGACCCAAAACAGGCCACCAGACCGCCGGACAAAGACCCCGCCACACTTGCAAGGGAGCAGGGAAACAACAAAACGGGCAAACTGCCCGGAAAGAGACCCGGACGCAAACCCCACAGCAGCCACAAACCCGCCCAGCCCATGAGAAGAAGGCCGAACACAGAACCCGGAAGCGGCAAACCGACACGCACAACGAGAAACAGAAGAAACGCTTGGCAACATAACAACCCCCTGAATTACTTAAAAAAATAAACCTTAACCATATAGGGGATTGTACCAGATTGTAC
>RKSL01000187.1 GCA_008633435.1 Candidatus Desulfobulbus rimicarensis
GAAAAGAGTTTTTCATTATTTTTCCTTGCCATAAGCACCTGAAAAAACCCTCATATATTTAATATGCTGCGCTTTTTGTTTTTATGTTGTTTTGGAATCAAAAGAAAGCGTTGATTTTTCATCGTCTACTTGAGCTGCAATACGTTGTTTTTTAATGCATAACTATGCGTTTTTGTGTAAAGAGAAGGTTTAATCTGAAGCCGTAAAATGTATTTTTTGAGAAGATTGAAAGTCGATTTTGCTGCGGGTATTCCAGTGAAATCCTTTTAATCCCCTTAGGAACCCAGGAACTAACAAAAGGAGTGTACAATGAGTGGAAGTAATGCTCGCGAACAGGCGATATTTGAGATTACAAATCGTGAGGCAACCAAAGTCGGCAAGCGTAAGACTCTGGATAAAATCTGGGCCAGTGATGTGTTTACCCTGGCCAAGATGGAAGAGGCGTTATCCAAAAAAGCTTACAAGGCAATGAAAAATACCATGGAAAATGGTGCGCCTCTTGATCCGCAAGTGGCTGATAGTGTTGCTGCAGCCTTAAAAGAATGGGCCATTGCCAAAGGTGCAGATTACTTCTCGCATATTTTTTACCCTCTCACCGGCTTTACTGCTGAAAAACATGACGGCTTTATCCTGACCGAGCCCAATGGCAAGGCCATTACCGAATTTAACGGTAATCTGCTCATTAAAGGCGAGCCGGATGGTTCTTCATTTCCCAATGGTGGTATTCGTCAGACCAATGCTGCCCGTGGTTATACTGCCTGGGATCCGACCAGCCCTGCATATATCCTGAAAACTCGTAATGGCGCAACACTCTGTATTCCCAGTGTGTTCATTTCATGGACAGGGGAATCCATGGATAAAAAAACACCGCTGCTTCGTTCCAATGCGGCAATGAATGCAGCTGCAACCAAGGTGTTGAAGAAAGTTGGTGAACGCAATGTTGCTCCGCTTAATTCGAGCTGTGGTGCCGAGCAGGAATATTTCCTGGTCGATGCAAATTTTGCAGCACTTCGACCTGACCTGCTGCTGACAGGACGTACATTGTTTGGTGCTCCTTCAGCAAAAGGACAGGAGTTTGATGATCATTATTTTGGCGCAATTGCCGAGCGGGTACTTGTGTTCATGCAGGATGTTGAAGAGAAATTGTATCGCCTTGGCATTCCTGCAAAAACCCGTCATAATGAGGTGGCTCCGGCTCAGTTTGAGATTGCTCCTTATTTTGAGGCGGCCAATGTTGCCGCTGATCATCAGCAGATGTTGATGACAGTACTGAAAAGTACAGCGAAAGATCATGGCTTTCTCTGCCTGCTTCATGAGAAACCGTTTGCCGGTATCAATGGCTCTGGTAAGCATGTAAACTGGTCAGTGGGTAACGCGACCCAGGGGAACCTGCTTGATCCGGGCGATAAACCAAATGAAAATCTCAATTTCCTGCTCTTTTGCGGCGCTGTCATCCGTGGCGTTCATCTTTACGGGCCTCTTCTTCGGGCAGTCGTTGCCTCGGCGGGTAATGATCACCGTCTGGGAGCTAACGAGGCGCCACCAGCCATTCTTTCTGTCTACCTTGGGTCGCAGATTGAGGGTATTTTTGATCAAATTGCCAAAGGCAAATTAGATGGTATTGATGAAAGTGGTCTGATGGATCTGGGACTCTCTCAGATTATTCCATTTACTAAAGATGCCGGGGATCGTAACAGAACCTCCCCGTTTGCCTTTACCGGAAACAGGTTTGAATTCCGTGCTGTAGGATCTGAGCAATCTGTTGCCGGCTCCTTGACCGCAATGAATACTATGCTTGCCGATTCCCTGAACTGGATGGCTGATGAACTGGATAAAGCCATTACCGGCAAGAGCAATGCCGCAATACGTGCCGGTGTTATTACAGTTTTGAAAAAGGTGATGGAAGAACATGGCGCAGTGGTTTTTGGTGGTGACGGCTATTCAGCTGAGTGGCATAAAGAAGCGGTAGAAAAACGTGGCCTGAAAAATCTGCCCACAACCGCTGACGCTCTTCCCGCATTGCGTGATGATGACGTGGTTCAACTTTTTGAGAAAGCAGGAGTGCTTTCTCCTGTAGAACTTGAGGCTCGCTTTGAAGTTGATGCAGAGATTTACCTGCTCAAAATTGCTGTTGAAGCCAAGTTGGTCGTAAGCATGGCAACCACAACCATTTACCCGGTTGCGACCAGCTATTTATCTGAACTTGCCCAGGCATCTTCTGCGGCCTCTGAACTTGGTGTAGAGGTAGATACTTCATTGGCCAAGAGCATTGCCGCAAATATTAACGGCATGATGAGTAGTGTTGATAAGCTTAAAAAAGCCATGGCTAAAGATGATTTCAACTCGGTTGTAGAGCATATGCAGTTTTGTGCTGGTGAAATCCGTAGCCTGATGGATGAGGTTCGCGGGTATGTAGATGCACTTGAAACTGAAGTCGCCGATGATTTCTGGCCACTTCCCACCTACCAGGAAATGCTGTTTATCAAGTAAGCAGTTTCTCTTTCTGTACAAAAAGGTCGCTTCGGCGACCTTTTTTTGTGCGTAGTGTAAATTTTTGTGGGGTTTGTTGTTTTTTCTCTGTTTTGATATACTGATATAAACCAGCATGGCTGGACAGTAATCGCCAACCACAAAAAGCTATGAAAGTTGGTCGCTGCGGCATGGCACGCTCACAGGTGCTGCGACTTTCGGATAGACTATCATTCCCGGCGCGCCGGGCACAACAAAGGATGAAACAGAAGCCCGGAATGTAGATTTGCAGTGATAAAGCCGCAGGTGGAAACTAACTCTGTCTTCTGTTACGGATAAACACACATATTTTCAGTGAGTTCTGGCTGCGGAATTCTCCGTATACTTCTCTGTTTCTCTCTTTCTGACTATATGGTTAAAAAATCTGTGTGCTTCTGTGTCCATCCGTGGTTCCATTGTTATGGAAGATAAATTCGGTCACTGAACTTGTGAATGACCCGTTTTGGGTATTTTGTCATTTGAAATTGTTTCGAATTTTGATATTTGAATTTCAGATTTTTTTGTTTCAGGCACCAGTTAAGTAGGAAGCATTAGGTTCCCATGAAAAATAACAACCCTTTTTTTGTTCAGGAGTATTTTGCAGACGCCCCTTTTTGTGGCCGGCAGGAAAGTCTGAAAAAATTGACCGGATATGGAAGATCTCTTGAACCTGTCGTGCTGTTTTCTCCCCGACATACCGGGAAAACTACGGTTATAAAAAAGGTACAGAAAACGCTTTCCCAGGAAGGGGCAATATGTTTTTACGCAGATCTGTTCGGTGTTGCCTCTGTTGAGGATTTGGCTGCCCGGTTGGTTCAGGCAGTTTTTGCTGAAACGTTTTCCCGGGAAACATTGTTTAAAAGAGCAACCCGGGCTATTACTGCATTTCGGCCAACTGGTGCCTATACCGTGCAAGATGTCCAGGGAGTTCATATCGGGATTGAGCGGGTTGCCACCCAGTTATCTGGCTTGGCATTGTTAAAAGATGTGTTGAAATCCCTTGGCAAATTCATCCGGGAAAGTGTTGAGCTGGTGCATTTTGCTCTTGATGAATTTCAGGAAATCACCACGTTGCCCCGTTCTCTGCAACTTGAAAGTATTCTCAGGGCATATTTTCACCGTCATGCTGCGGCCTATGTTTTTCTTGGCAGCAGGCGTGGAGTATTGTGTGCAATGTTTACAGAACAGGAGTGCCCTTTTTATAAAGCAGCAGCACTTGTTCCGCTGCCGCTGCTTCCTGAAAATGAACTGACAGTATTGGTGCGTGAACAGTTTACCGACCATGGCAAGGCATGCAGCCCGGAAATCGCCCAGCATCTGGTTGCTGCGGTTGAGGGTTTTCCCTATTATGTCCGTAAACTGGCCAGTATTGTTTTTGAATATACTGATGACGAAGTAACTGCGCAAGATGTGGAGAAAAGTTTTCATCTCCTGCTTTTGGATGAACAACCTCGCTTTGAAGGTATTCTTCTGGGATTTGCACCTGGGCAAATTGCACTGCTCCAGGCGCTTGCCAAAGAACCGAGCAAATCAATTTTTGCCCAGGATTTTATTGAGCGGCACAGGTTGGGTTCAATTGGTGGTGCACAGGGGGCAAAGAAGAGAATGCTGCAGTTTGACATTATTGAGTTTAGAAATCAAAAATGGCAGATTGTTGATCCTGTTTTTGCGATGTGGCTTAACCGTAGCAGGCATTATTTATGTTAATTTTCCTTTCTTAGAGTTTGCGTTCTCTCAGAGGTTCCTCTCCAGCTGTGGGGAAGTCCTCCCTGTAAAATTGTCCGGAATTTTTTAGAGGACAGAGGGCGACTGAAAAAATACCCCTGCATGACTGTTACCCCTCTTGATCCCAGGAAAATTTTCTGTTCTTCGCTTTCAATCCCTTCAGCTACAACTTCCAGTTTCATGCTTTGGGCCATGGCAATAATTGCTTCAACCAATGCTCGACTATGCTCGTCTTTTTTGAGATCACGGATAAAACTGCGGTCGATTTTAAGCGTTTTCAGTGGGAATCGTTTGAGATAGCTGAGAGAAGAATAGCCGGTTCCAAAATCATCAAGAGCGAGTCCAATGCCTTTGTTGTGCAGAGCGGTTAGAATGTCAAAAGGTTTATCAGAATCCTGAAGCAACAGACCTTCTGTTATCTCAAGTTCGAGATATTGATTGGGCAGTCCGCTTTTTGCCATTGCCTTTTCCACAGTTGCAATCAACGATCCTGTGCGGAATTGTTGCGGGGAAACATTGACCGAAACCTGGAGAGAATGGCCAAGTTGACTTCTCCAGTACATAGCCTCCCGGCAGGCCTCTTCCACTACCCAGCTGCCTATGTCCTCGATAAATCCCATGCTTTCAGCCAGGTGGATAAATTCATCTGGAACTACATTGCCCAACTCGCTGTTTTTCCAGCGCAGCAAAGCCTCTGCACCGATAAGGCCCTTGTTAATGTCAATTTTGGGTTGAAAAGAGAGTGAGAATTCATTGTTTGTCAGTGCGTTGCGCAGGTGGCTGATAATAAGGATCTGTTCTTCAGAGTCTTGGCACATCTTTTGAGAAAAATAACAGTACTTGTTTCGTCCTGTCTCTTTTGCCTGATACATGGCCATGTCAGCATATTTCATAAGCTGTTCAAGAGATTCGCCATCATCTGGGAATATGCTGATACCTATACTGAATGTACAAAATAACTCTCGGCCTTCAAGCAGAAAAGGTTCCTGAAAGGCGGTAATAAGCTTTCTGGCAACTGTGCCTGCTGCATGACTGTCCTGCAAACGTTCTAAAAGAATCGTAAATTCATCTCCACCTGTTCGTGCAGGGACATCACTTTTTCTCAGCAATGTACGGAGTCGATCTGCTGTTTCTTGAAGCATTTCATCGCCAACACGATGGCCCAGTGAATCATTAATACTTTTGAAGTTGTCGAGATCCAGGAAAAGTACAGCGACTTTTTCCTGGTTTCTTTGGGCACGGGTAAACGCCGTACTGATAACTGATTGAATGAAATGACGGTTAGGCAGACCGGTAAGTTGATCAAAGTTGGCCTGATAGATCAGCTTTTCTTCCCATTTTGATCGCTCTGTTATATTTTGGACAGTAATGATGATAATCGGTTTCGAATCTTCAGTGGAGAGTTGTAGCCTCGCCTCAACAGGATAGACACTCCCATTTTTTCTTCTGCTCT
>RKSL01000295.1 GCA_008633435.1 Candidatus Desulfobulbus rimicarensis
ATAAAGACACAATACAACGAATAAGATCATCATGGGGTAGTGTGGTATATAAAGTTCTGAAATCAAAAGTAGCAACCATGAAATAGAGAGGAAAGGAAAGCAAATCATAAAGAGGACAATCAGGGTAATTGGTGTGTCTAAAACAACATACCCCTATGTTGGAAACGACAATACCCCTATGTTGAAAACAACACAACCCTATGTTGAAAACGACAAAGGGAGTAATACAAACAGCAGTAATACAAACAGCAGTATAGACCACACACCAAAAAATGAGAGACAACCTTCAGTGGTTGATTTCGTGAAATCATTTTACGAATATTTGTCATCTCGTGGTGGAAAGAAAAAATATACAGCAAAGCAGATAGATGACGGGGTAGATACGATTGACAAATTAGTCAGAATTGACGGATACGATCTTGAGACGGAAATAAAACCTGCACTGCGATGGGGGATGTCTGACGATTTCTGGTCTGCAAATGTCATGAGCTTGGCCCCATTACGTAAAAAAGGAAAAAATGGAGACACAAAATTTACAAATTTATTTAATCAATTTTATGCAGCGAAGCATATTAAAAAAACAGAAAAAGGGAACACACTTGATGAATTTGAAAAAATGATAAGGGGAATAGATGACGGAAATAATGATATCGGAGCCACTGAGGCCAAAGACAGTTATGGAGCAGTTGGGACGCTTGGCCTGCCATTACCCAAATAGCGGACATGATAAAAAAAGTTTAAAGTTGGTCGCTGTTGACTGGTACAAGGAATTTAATACAATATCTGACTGTGGATTTGTAAGAATTGTTGATAATGTGCTTAGATCGTCAAGATTTTTTCCGGTTATTGCAGATTTGTGGGAAGCATCAAGAAAAACAGGTCTTTGCGAAAAATGTCATTATTCTAAAGTTTGCACGTCTGAAAAGAAATACTCTAAAGGATTTGGGGAGACTTGTGATAGCTTTATAGCTCCTGCTGATCGATAAGGATTGTAATGAACCAAAGAATCAAACTCCACGGGAAAAGCTACGTAATCGAGATAATGCGTGGTGAAACATCCGAAGGCATAATCCCGGCGGAGAGCATCCAAGTAGAAGTGTGTGACGAGGGGGGAGGATGCTTTCTTGCTATTAAATGCGTAAACAACATGCCGACAGAAATATATGACGATGGCACTGTATGTTTGGACAAAAAAGACATTGGTCCACTATGCGCAGCTCTGCACGAGATTTTAGATAGGTGTGAGGAGGTGGAAGAGTGATACAATTGTTATTTTGACATTACGGTAACAAGGTGTTATTGTGGTTATATGAGTAAAAAAACAGGTAAAAAGACAGGAAAGAGTGTCGTCTCCGACAGGCTTACGCCGAATGACGAAAAATTTTGCCAAGAATACGTCCGGACAAGCAAGGTAGCTGACTCGTACCTGGTTATTAGGCCCGACCTCATAGATAGGGGGTGGAAAAAGGCCACAATAGCGCGTGAGGCAACGCGTTACAAAAACAAGCCCAAGATCCAAAAAAGGATAAATGAGCTGCTAAAAGAGGCCGCAAATGTCTCCAGGATAAGCGTAAATCGGGTGCTCAACGAGTTTAAGCTGATCGGGTTCTGCGACATAAAAGACTTTTTGGACGAGAGCGGAGACGTTACCAACCCAAAAACTTGGCGGCGCGGGTCATCTGCAGCTGTGGCAAGTTACAAAAAGGTCACATCTGACAACGGTTATTCAACCACTGAGATAAAATTCCATCCCAAGCTAAAAGCCCTGGATGCTCTATCGAGGCATTTGCATCTGTTTGGCGATAATTTGCTAAAACTTGGCGAGATCGAGCAGGCAAACAAACAGGCCGTAATAGAGGCTGTATTTGATGGACGGATAACTGCAGACGACGGGGCAAAACTTATAACACTGCTCAAAGCAAATGACACTGCTGAGGGCAAAGATATGGTCGAGCTATTTGACAAGTTGGTAGATGCATTGCCAGACTGACGTACCGTACAGCACTAAGAGGCAGCTTGCCAGGTGGTACAAGTTAGCACCACATCCTGTGCAGGTTGCGCTTGTCAACGCTGTAGCAAGTGGGGTAAGATTTCCGGTTGTCCCTGCAGGCAGGAGATCTGGCAAAACAGAGCGGCTAAAAAGGTTTGTTGCAAAGATGGCAATGACCACTCCAGGCTTATATTTTTTAGCAGCTCCGACACATGAGCAAGCACGTAAAATTTTCTGGCGTGACATCAAGGACTTGACAATATCAAGTCTCCACAAAAAACAACCAAACAAGACATACCTAGAGGTATATCTGCCTAATAATTCAACAATAACTTGTCTTGGACTTGATAAGCCAGAGCGTTTTGAGGGTATCCCGTGGACAGGTGGCGGTATTGATGAGATAGCCAACATCAAGGCTGGGGCGTGGAATGAGCATAGGAAGGCAAGGGGAAGGATGCAGCAGCAACGAATAAAATGGAAAACGAAAAAGCTCAAGGAAATATTAGGATATGCATTAGAAAGCAAGAAAATGCTAAGAAAAAAGCATGCTATAACATCCAGCTTTCTTTCTCTAAAAACGTCAATAATCATGCATTTATTTTTATCCTTTCCATTGCCATGCACATTCACACTTCCCAGACTTATTAATTTTTGTTTTCTCTTCTTAGCAGTATATTATTACAGGGAGATGGGGCTGGTG
>RKSL01000188.1 GCA_008633435.1 Candidatus Desulfobulbus rimicarensis
AAAATTCTAATTTTTCAAGGCACCCCTATGCACAACGGCTCCGGGAATGCATTTCGGAGCCACTGGAGAAAACTCCCCCTGTATCAATACAGTAAAACGCCTGAGTGGTCTGGTCAATACAGAATCACCCTTAAACTTACGAAGTTGCAGCAGTAGTCGGCATGCAGCCAATGAACAGACAAAGAATGGACAAAAAAAAACGCATTCCTGAGCTTCTTGCCCCGGCGGGAAACATGGAAAAATTAATTACTGCCATCCATTACGGGGCAGACGCTGTCTATCTTGGCGGCAATAAATACAGTCTGCGGGCACGGGCAGGTAATTTTGATGATCAGACCATCGCAGAGGCGGTGGAGTATTGCCATTGTCGGGATGTAAAACTCTATGTGACTGTAAATATCTTTGCCCATAACCGTGATCTCACCGACCTGGACGAGTATCTCGTTTCTCTTGAGCAGGCAGGGGTTGATGCGCTTATCGTTGCTGATCCCGGCATAATCCATCGTTGTAGAGAGGTTATTCCGGCCATGGATATCCATCTTTCCACCCAGGCCAATGTGACCAACAAAGCCAGTGCTGCATTCTGGGCAGAGCAGGGGGTGAGTCGGCTCAACCTTGCCCGGGAACTTGGTCTTGGTGAAATCAGAGAAATTCGGGAGGAAACAGGGATTGGTCTGGAAATTTTTGTCCATGGCGCTCTCTGTATTTCCTATTCAGGGCGATGTATGCTTTCCAATTATTTCACAGGCCGTGATGCCAACAAAGGAGATTGTGCCCATCCGTGCCGGTATTCCTATAAGCTTGTCGAAGAAAAACGCCCTGGTCAGTATTTTCCGGTGGAAGAGGATGAACGGGGTACCTATATTTTCAATTCCCGTGATCTCTGTCTGATAGACAGGTTGCCCGAGCTCATCCATGCTGGAGCCAATGCTCTGAAAATTGAGGGGCGCATGAAATCCATGGGGTATGTGGGAGCCATTGTCAGAGTGTATCGGGCTGCTCTTGATGAGATTGCTCAACAGCTTGCCACAGGGGATACTCTTGATAATATCAAGCTGCCACCGTCTTATCGTCAGGAAATCAATAAAATAGGCACCAGAGGACAGACCGAGAATTTTTTTGATACCCCCCCTTCTGCAACAGACATGCTTTATGATATAATGAGAGTGGAGCAGCCGTATGCGCCGGTTGGCATTGTCCGCAGTGAGCAACCGCTTTTGCTGGAGGCTCGCAATGTGCTTGAAACGGGTGATCAGATTGAGTATCTGGGCAGAGATCTGGAACCCGTTGTCTGTAAGGTGGTTTCCATGCAGACCCAACAGGGAGAACCGACTGCAAGGGCAAACCCGGGGAACCGGGTGGTTGTTGAGACTGACCCCCAGATAGAGAACCCGGAACTGTATTCGATTTTTAGAAAACGCCTGGGCTGACCAGCGGATGAGTTCGAGGTGCTTTTTTCACAAGCTGCCAGCTGTAACGGCTGCAAGCGTGAAATAGGTGAGTTAAGATCCTTGGGACGATTGTAAAAAGGGAGTATTTACCGAGTATCCATGAAAGCTGTACTGGATGTTCCGTTCGTACCGGAGCAGAGATATATTGAGTTTTTAAACGCCTGTGGAGAGCGGATTGACTCCATTCAATTCAGTCTGGCCCGGGAGCAGGGCATGGATAATCGCTTCAGTCGGCGGGGAGAAATCCCTTTTGAAGAATTGGTGTCGTTGCTTGCTGGAGTTACCGCGCCTCGTAAATATGCCTTGTTGAACAGTCGATTTTACGGACCGGAGTTGTTGACCGACCGGGACAGAACCAGGCAGCTCGTCGCGATGTTGGATCGTTGTGCCGAGCAGGGAGGGGGTACTCTGCGGCATTGTCTACTGTGATCATTATCTGCTCCAGTTGCTTTCCAGCCAGGCTCCTGAACTGGCCTCTTCGCTTGAGGCGGTTCCTGGCATAAACAGCATGCTTGATTCCTTTGACAAGGTAGAGGCTCAACTGGCCTATATTGCCCAGACCAGGTTTAAGATGCCCGGCAAGATTATTCTTGATCGCTCGCTTAACCGAAACCCGACCCAACTCTCGATAACATCGCGACAATGCCGGAAGCGTTATCCCCACATAAAGATTGAACTGCTCGCCAACGAGGGATGTCTCGATTTCTGCCCGTTTAAATTCTCCCATGATGCCTATATTGCCCTGAGTAACTACCAGGGGCAGGATTGTACGTTTACTTTAAATCGGGAATTGGGCTGTATCCGACTGGTGGATGAACAGCCTTACCGCATTCTTCGTTCACCTTTTATCCGGCCGGAGGATGTTGTTCTGTACCAGCAGGATGTAGATGTGATCAAGCTTTGTGGCCGCACCTTGGGGGGGAGTTTTTTACAAAGGGTGATTATTGCCTATTTGCAAGGCAAATATGATGGCAATCTGCTTGATCTTCTCGATGCGCTTTCCTGGCTTGCTCCCAGCCTTTATGTGGATAATCCGTCGTTATCCTTTGATTTTGTTGAGATTCTTTCTCTTTGTGACAAACATTGCGGTTCCTGCGGTTTCTGCCAGGAACTGTTTTCCACGCTTTCCTGTCCCCAGCCCTTGACCATTCCTGATCTTCGCTGTGCAGAGAACAGCTGATTCTCCTGGGGGTGTTCTTGAAAATAGATAAAAAAATCCATTTACGGCGTACCTTGCAATAGAGTAAAAGCAGGGTAACTTTTCAACTGTACCCAATATGTAGCGATCAGGCTTCCTTGCATAGGCTGTTATAGCTCGTTGGCCTGCGTACCTGAATCTCGGGCACATCTGATGACAAAACTGGGACAAGCTGGAAGGGGGTATTGCTGATGATCACCCAGGGCAGGGCAGAGCTCTATTCTGAGAGTCGAAGCACCTCGATCAGGAAACTCGAAACACAAATATCGAATGACAAAATAATCAAAACGGATAGATTACAAGTTGCCAGCCCGCAGTGAGCGACGTTCATGGCTCGAAGTCTGCGCTGTCTGTTCTGGCTGGCGAATATGGTTCAGCCATGTTGGTTTGGTCTGAGAGCCAGGCGGCATCCGTTAATGAATTTGGAGAATACGATGGACTCTTTTGAGAATCTTCTTGATATTTCAACAAAAATTCACGGTCATATCTGTGCCGGCCAGGTTATTGGAGTGCGCATGTCCATGTTGGGGCTCAGCTTGATTGGCATTGACGATCCCAAGGGGGCAGACAGGAAAAAGCTCTATGTTCTGGTCGAAATTGACAGGTGTGCCACTGATGCCATTCAATCGGTGACCGGATGCAGCCTGGGTAAGCGCTCCATGCGCTGGAAAGATTTCGGGATCATGGCAGCCTCTTTTGTTAATCTGGACAATGGTAAGGCCGTACGGATAACAGCCCGGGAGGAATCCCGTGAGTTATCCAAAAAATATTATCCTGCCTTGGCCAATAAATATCAGCAGCAGCTTGAGGCATATAAAATCATGCCTGAGGATGAGTTGTTCCTGGTGCAGAATGTGCGGGTTGACATTCCGGAGTGTGACATGCCTGGACGACCTATACGCCGGGTTTGCTGCGATGAGTGTGGAGATTATGTTCAGGATTGCCGGGAGGTAGAGCAGGAAAACAGAATTCTTTGCCGAGCCTGTGCCGGTGCTCGTTATTATACGGTTTTGTAGAAGCTGTCCTTTGCCATCTCTTCTTTGTGATAATCATAAAAAAGGCCGCGTTCTTCAAGAACGCGGCCTTTTTTCATGCTTCATGCACGATGAAGATCAGCAACCGCCGATACCTCAACCGCCAGCCCTGGTTGGTGGAGCTGCTTTATCTGTATCAGCATTGATCCCCAGGATAGAGCCTCTGTTGACTTTGATTCGCACGCCCTCGGCAATCTCAAGGGTCACGGTGGAATCTGTGAGTCCTGTAATGCGGCCGTGGATACCGCCGCCGGTGACCACTCGGGCACCTTTTTTCAGCTCGTTGAGAAATTGTTGATGTTGCTTGGCTTTTTTCTGTTGTGGGCGGATAAGCAGGAAATAAAAGACCACAAAAATAAGGATAAGCGGGATGAATTGTCCTATGCCGCCAGCCGGGCCGGCTGGGGCAGCAGCGCCTGCTGCATAGGCTATTCCAGTCATTGGATGGTTCCTCCGGGGTGTTTTTTTATAATTTACCTGCTGTTCGCAACACGAACGGGCAGGAACTACTGGTGTTGTTGCGGGATTTCCCGCTGTGCGTAAAAGCCTTTACGAAAGTCAAGAAAACGATCTTCAGCAATTGCCTTGCGTATGTCTGCCATCAGTGAACAGTAATAATGCAGGTTGTGAATACTGTTAAGCTGATAGGCAAGTATCTCACGGCATTGAAAGAGATGACGGAGATATGCCCGGGAATAATTCCGGCAGGTGTAGCAGCTGCACTGCTCATCAAGTGGCCGATGATCATCCCGATTGCAACCGTTTTTTATAACAACTCTGCCCTGTGAAGTAAAGAGCATTCCATTTCTGGCATTACGGGTCGGCATGACACAGTCAAACATATCCACCCCCCGGAACACTCCTTCCACGAGGTCTTCCGGGGTGCCGACACCCATCAGGTATTTTGCATGGGTGTCGGGGAGGAGATGAACCGATTCATCGAGCATTGCATGCATCATATCCTTGGGTTCGCCCACCGAGAGTCCTCCCAGGGCATAGCCGTCAAAACCGATGTCAATAAGCTCCTGAGCGGCTTCGCGTCGTAGTTCAGGGTACATGCCTCCCTGAAGTATACCAAAGAGCAATTGTCCGGTAGGTGATTGCGCCTGTTTACATCGTCTGGCCCAACGCGCGGTAAGGGCGGTACCCTCTGCTGCCTCATCAAGTGTGGCCGGGTAGGGGATGCAGGTATCGAGAACCATCATTATGTCTGAGCCCAGGGCTTCTTGAACCTGCACGGCAATCTCCGGGCTTAAGAACAGTCTGGCACCATCCAGGTGAGATCTGAATTCTGCACCTTTTTCTGTGATTTTGGCAAGATCCTGGAGGCTGAAAATTTGAAATCCACCGGAATCTGTGAGAATGGGTTTATCCCAGTGCATAAAACCGTGCAGACCGCCAAAACTGCGGATAAGTTCATGTCCGGGGCGGATAAAGAGATGGTACGTGTTACCCAGAATAATCTGTGCCCCGAGATCGTTCAAGTTTTCCGGGGTGAGCGATTTAACTGTGGCCAGCGTACCAACGGGCATGAAAACAGGTGTGTTAATTATGCCGTGAAGGGTGGCAAGACTACCACAACGGGCAGGACATTCGCTGGATTGATGGAGCCGGGTAAAGGGAGAACCTGTAGGCATGACTGTATTAGAGTAAGGATTAATTTTTTGGACAATGTCAAGGTATTGTGGACTGCTTAAACCGGAGATGGTCGGGCGTCAACAAAAAAGGTGTGCCAGAAAAAGGGAGAGGAAGGTCGCTGGCAGCTGGATACTGTAGAAAAGGCTATGATCAACAAGAAAAAATATAATTATTATAACAAAATTGCTAATTTTCTTGTTCATGGGCAGGTGGTTTGATATACCAATAAGAGATGGTTGTAAAAATGTGGTGATGTCTACGGTATTTTTCTCTTTTGCAGGTGCGGTTTCAGGTGGCACTTAGTCTCAGTTTCTGCCTGAAGTGTTATAAATATAACAAGTAAAGAGTTGCAGATGGATAATTCAATTATTGGTGCCTTGGCGGCTGTTGCCCTGTTAGTTCTTTTTTTGATTTTAAAAAAATCTTCAGCCAGGAAAACTCCTCCGGTAGAATCCCCGGAAGAAGAAACAGCTGCTCTTTCAGAGGAAGAAATTGCAGCAGAGGATGACATAACGGCTGACGATGCTCTGGACGCAGAAGATGCGGTTGCAGAATCTGAAGACCTTGAAACCGAGCTGGAGTCGCTTGAAGAAGCGGCATCAGATGAGGTCGACGATGACGATGAGATCGACGAGGTCGAGACGGTTGAGGAGGCTGCCGGGGACGAAGAGGATGGTGTTGAAGAGGCTCTGGACGACGTTGAACTTGACCTTGATGAGGAAGAGGTAGCCGAGGAGATTGAACTTCCTGACGAGGACATAGAGGAAATCGTTGAGGAGGAAGAAGACGTCGTTGAAGAGGCAGAAGAAGAAAGTGGTGTTGCTCATGATGTTGAAGTCGAGTTACCTCTTGAAACGTATGAACAACGACTTTTCACCCGCAAAGAAGCCCATCTTGCCGCTCTGACAGAAGCCATAGACAATAATGATGAGACGACCCGTGAGCGTCTTCAGGTTGAGCTGGTCGCTATTACTGAAGGGCTGTCTTTTCTGGATAAGAGCCATGGCCAGGAAATAGCCTCACGGACAGCGGCTCTTCAAGCCCTTGAACGTGTCAAAGAGGATCTGGATGCGTCAGTTTTTGAACAGGCTTGCGACGCCGTTCTTTCCGGGGAAACCCTACCGGCAGAAGAGGCATTTGACAGCCTTGTTGAAAACGAATCTTCCCATGCATCGCTTGCGGCATATCAGAGCGGTTGTCTTGCCGAAAGCAGGACAGATTTTACCAAGGCCATGGAGCGGCTGGAAAAGGCAGTAGAACTTGACGGCAGCACACCTGATTATCTTCGTTCAGCCGCGCTGCTTGCCCGAAAACTCTATAAACACAGTAATGCCTTGAAGCTGTTTGCCTCTTTGGAAAAAGTGCTTGAAGATAAAGGCGATGATCCTTTAGAGTTGGCCCTTGCCCGGCGGGAACTGGCCTATACAAGTGCCCTTGTCGGTCGCCATAAGGAGGCGGGTGCCTTATACAAAAAATCCATGGTCAGTCTGTCTAAATTACGAGGTCAGGATGATCCGGAGATGGCTGTTTGCTGGCTGCAGATCGGTAAACTGCAGGAAGCATTGGGGCAGTACGAAAATGCCGAAGATCCTTACAAAAAAGCCTTGGCTATCATGGAGAAAACAGAAGACAAAGCCGTCATTGGTGAAGTGCTTGCCAAGTTAGCTGGACTCTATATGGAACTTGAAAGGGATCCTGAGGCAGTTCCACTTCTGCAAAGGCTTTGCACGTTAAAAGAAGATTCCCCTAATCCTGACCTGGCAACCCTTGCCATTGCTTACGGTAACCTTGCAGAGGCGTTCAGGGTCTCTGGTAAGTATCCGGAGTCAGAGGAAAGTTACACCCGAGCTCTGGAGATTACCGAAGAGCTTCGTGGCAAAGATCATGCAGCTGTGGGCAGTATTTTACAGGAGCTGTCTCAACTCTGTGATCGTCAGGGGAAAAAGGAAGAAGCCGAGGCGCATCGGAAAAGAGCTGCAGTAATTTTTGAGAAGGTCATGGAAGCGCAGGAGGCAGCAGGGCAGGAGACGGATAATTTCCAGCTTTAGGAGTTACATATGTGTTAAATTTGTTGGTTTTTGTCTACAAGTTGCCGAATCATGGCACTTGTCATGCAGGTTTGCCGTTACCCGGCTCAGGTTTTCCTGGAGCCGGGTACACAGAGTAGCTGTTACTCCTTTAATTTGATATAGAGCTGTCCTTCTTTCACTTCAATGGTTTCCACCCCTTCACTGAAGCTTTTCCATATCCCCTCATTGCCACCGAACTCCTGAACAAGATCAATGTTTTTCAGTCCGCCCAGCCACGCATTGGGAATGGGCACTCCCATAAGAGAAATACCTTTGAGAATGACCACCGGCTTGTTGTTGCGGTAGGCAAGTTCGGCACCAGCCTTGGCCCGGATGATTTTGCCACCCAAAACAGGAAAGTCTGGGTCGACCGGCACCAGCATGCGCAGGCTGATGAGGTCATCAGCCAGATCAACGGCCAGTTTATGGGCAAGATCAGTATTTTTGGCCAGGAGACCGTTTATTTCCCGTTCAGTAAAACTGATCTCTCTGCTGGCACCTTTTTCCGAATAGGCTTGAGGAGCAAGGTTGCCATCGTGCCCAAAATCTTTATTCTGATGCGTGCTCTGTGCAGTGTTTGCAGCTTGAGCCTCCTGCGTTGGAAGGGCTGCAAAAGATTCAAAGCGGTTGAGCTTTTGTTCCAGTTGCTGCTTTTCCTGCTGGTCAAGAACAACGGGTTGAAAGGGATGGGGGAACAGCCAGGCCTTGATGGAGAAAATTGTGACCACCACTGTCAGGAGCATGGCGCCAACCACAATGCCCAGCACCTGTAATCCTGAAAACCCTTTTTTCTTTGCAGGTTGAATATTCATGATTTCCTCGTCTAATTTGGTGAGTGGATGTGTACCAGTGAGCAGTCGTTACTCTACATCAACAATGGTAACAGCAAAATTCAGGGTTTTTCCGGCCAGGGGATGATTGAAATCAACAACAGCGCTGTTCTCTTGAAGATCAACAACCCTGCCTTCAATCGACTGTCCCTGTGGCCCCTGTCCTTCAAGAACAGCATGAATTTTTAATGCTTCCGGGGGAAGATCGCTATTGGGGATTTCGATCAGCGCTTCGGGGTCAACCTGGCCAAACCCCTCTTCCGGAGTTAAGACAATATTCACGCTCTCCCCTTTGGTAAGCCCGGCCAGACGTTTTTCCACACCCTCTATCAGCTCTCCTTCTCCTTGTACATAGGTAAGGGGGGCATTTTCAGGGGTGGAGTCAACGAGTTCGCCATCATCAAGAGTCATGGTGTAGGTAATGGTAACTTTATGGTTGTTGTCGATTTTCATTTCCGTGTTCCTGGTTATGATTGGAAAAAAGGTAATCATCATGTGTATGGTACGCTGTATAGGCAATATTTTCTCCCTCTGCCACAAATTTGTCTGCATGGGAAGATTTCCGCCACGATTATTGGGCTGAGGTGTGTCGTTCAGGCCATTTTTCAGTCGTCTGTAATCATCTGATTACAGAATGATGTAATATCAAGGCTACAGCTCCCTTGGTGAACGGTTACGGTTGCAGGATATCTCTACCCAGCACGTTAAGAACGGGCTGTTGCCTTTCAATGGATTGCACCAGGGCAAACTGCGCTTGTGCCCGATACAGATTGTGTTGTGGATATTGTGTCTTAAAATACACATCACCGGCAAGGTAATCGGTATAGAAGCGCAAACCCAGTTCAAATGCTATGAGCCGGACACTGTCGGTAAGCAGGTAGAGATCACCCATACAGAGCGTATTTCTGGCAAAGGGACGGTATCCCTTGAGCAGGGCCACAAAAATCTCAGGATCAAAATAGACATCTTCTGCACGTTGTTCCTCGCCTGCAGTGTTACAGCATGATCTCAGGCAATCGCCCAGATCATGCAGCAGCAGCCCTGGTCTCAGGGTATCAAGATCGATGAGACTGATTACGCGTGAATCCTCACGGGCAAAGAGAAAATTTGCTGCCTTGGGGTCACCATGGACAACTCTCATGCTGATCGTTGCCTGTTTGCGGGCATTCTCGAGCATAAATACATCCTGTCGCCGACCATTGATACATTGTCGGCACTGTTCGTCCTGATGTCTACCTGATACAGGAATAATGATGTCATAGGCTTCAAGATAGCACGGCGTGCAGTGAAAACCGGGCAGGGGATCATGTATTGTGTCTGGGGCAAGAGAGGCTGTGAGCTGATGAAAGAGGCCCAGGCATCTGCCTATTTCACGGGCTTGTTGTTCTGTTGTAACCGTGGCAATGGTTCTGCTGTTGTCAATATAGTTGAGCAGACGCCACCAGGCGCCATCTGGGGCCACGTAACTGATAGCTCCACTGGGGGCTGGACAAAGCTGCAAGGGGATAAAGTCAGGGTTTTCCAGACGGCATTTGGTCAGAAGATGGCTCGACAGGATGTGCAGATTATCCTGTACCAGGCCGGGATTAGCGAAAACATGGGGATTCAGCCGTTGCAGCACAAAAGAGGGTTGCCCTGGCACGGTAATTTTCCAGGTGTCGTTAACATTGCCCTCACCAAGTGGCTCGAAAGTGGTGATATCCTGATTGGGCAGGAAAAATTGCAGAGCATCCTGGAAGTGTCTGTTCACTTATCTGTACCATAGGCAGTATACTTGTCTGCCCGTCCTGCGGCTTTGCTCACCGGATATTTTCTTGCATTCACAATGAGCTTTTTTGCTGTCGCGTCAAGAAGGTCAATTTCAAGACGGCTGGCCATGCGTACCAGATAAATGAAGACGTCTGCCATTTCTTCGGCTACAGCAGATTTTTTTTGTGTATCCAGGTGAAGGCTCTGTTCCTGCGAGAGCCACTGAAAATGTTCCACCAGCTCTCCGGCTTCGACTATGAGCGCCATGGCAAGATTCTTTGGGCTGTGGAATTGCTCCCACTTCCGGTCGTCTGCAAAACGGTCAACTGCCTGCTTGAGCTTTTCAATTGAATCTGTCATAAAAAAAGGCACCGGTTTCCCGGTGCCGATGGAGGTTATTGTCTGTGCAGCACGACGTATTGGCTAAAATCACCGGCTCGTACCCGTAACAGAATTTTTTTGGGGCTGTGGGATTTTTTAAGTGCCTTTTTCAGCTCGCTAAGTGAGTGAACTCTGATTTGATTAACCTCTTCAATGAGCTGGCCCGGCTGCAGACCGACCCGCGCAGCCGGACTGTCAGGCGCAACCTGGGCAATGAGTACCCCCTGCTTTTTTCTGTACCCGAACTGATCTGCCAGGGCATCATTGAGCTCTTGCAGGGACAGGCCCATATCATCGAGGGTGGAGTCGTTGTTTGGTTGTTGACGACTTGGATGCTTCTGATGGCTGAAAGATGTGGGTTGCTCACCAATATGCACGGCAATGATCTGTTGTTTGCCATGACGGTTGATCTTGAATTTGACTGTGGTCTCCGGTGCGGTCATGGCGATTTTATTGCGCAGGTCAGTAACGTCCGCCACTGCATTGCCGTCAAGAGCAAGAATGACGTCGCCCTGCTCGAGACCAGCCTTGGCAGCAGGTGAGTCCTCAGAGACTTCTGATACCAGGATACCTTCGGCTTTGTCCAGACCAAATGACTGGGCAAGATCTTCATTAATATCCTGAATCACCACCCCCAGCCATCCTCTGGTGACTTTGCCGTTTTTCTGGAGTTGTTTCTGAATGTTTTTGGCCATGTTGACCGGAATAGCAAAGCCGATTCCCATGTAACCGCCACTCCTGGAAAAAATAGCAGTGTTAATGCCCACAGCTTCACCGTGGATATTGAGCAGCGGACCACCGGAGTTACCAGGATTAATAGCTGCATCGGTCTGGATGAAATTTTCATAATCATTAATACCCAGCCGTGAACGTCCTTTGGCCGAAACTACGCCGACTGTAACTGTCTGGCTCAGTTCAAAGGGGCTGCCAATGGCAATGACCCATTCGCCCACCTCGAGTGTATCAGAATTGCCCAGGGGCAGGGTGGGCAGGTTGGTACCGTCAATTTTGATCAGCGCTACGTCAGACTGGGGGTCTGTGCCGATAACCTCAGCTGTGAATTCGCGCTTATCAGAGAGGCGTACTTTGATGGTGTCCGCGTCCTCGACAACATGATTATTGGTCAGGATCATACCGTCACTGGAAATGATAAAGCCGGAACCGGCAGCACGCTGCCTGAACTGACGGGGTTGTTGCTGGCGAGGATGCTGGAATTGTGGCCCGAAAAACCGTTGAAAAAAAGGATCATCAAACATGCCGCCAAAGGGATCTGTTCCCAGCCCTGCACCATGCTTTGACTGGATCGATTTTTCGACGCCAATATAGACAACTGCAGGCCCTGCTTTTTTCACTACAGCACTAAAGGCCTTGGCAGAGCGATCCAGGAGGGCGACATTTTCATCCTGAGCCTGTGCCGGTGCTATTATCAGCAGTAAGCAGCAGAGAGCTAGTGCTGCCATACGCTGCAGTTTGGTGCAATGGTGTAGGTGTTTCATGGGTAAAACTCCACATTATTGTGACTGTTGAGGGCAGACATCCTGCCCGATTGATACACCATACAATTATACTCCGTTCAAAAAGCGTCAAGAACCATTGCGCAAATGTAATAGATGTGCCAGGTAAGAGCCGGGTGAAGAGGGGTGCTGGTAAACGTTTACGGCTAGAGCAGGGTTGAATAGAGCACAACAGCGAGTTGCTCGATAACGTAGGGCTTTTTAATGAAATATGATGCGCCAAGCTCAAGAGCCGCTTTGACATCCTCACTCTCTGAAAATCCACTGGCCAGCACAGCCCGTTGTTCAGGGTAAATGGCAAGGATCTGCTTATAGGTTTCAAGCCCGTTAATACCCGGCGGCATGAGCATGTCCAGAAGGAGCAGGTCAACAGGGGTATCCTGCACATATTTTACCGCTTTTTCGCCAGAAGAGACCGTTGCTACCGTATAGCCGAGCAGGGTGAGTAACTGGCTGGCAATTTCACGTTGTTGCGGGTCATCGTCTACAACCAGTATTTTTTGGCCGTTGCCCATAACCGGTTCCAGTTCACCAACTGATGTCGACTGTTCAAGTTGCCTGGAGGTAATGGGGAAGTAGAGGGAAAAGGTGGTGCCGCTTTCATCACTTTGCACGTCAATTTCGCCTCCATGGTCAAGGATCGTATTCCAGACCACGGTCAGCCCCAGGCCGGTTCCACTTCTGCCCATGACCTTTTTGGTATAAAAGGGTTCAAAAATATGTTCGAGATCCTTGGCTGGAATGCCGCCGCCAGTATCCTGGATGGAAACAACACAGTAGGCGTCTTTTGTAAATTTTTCCTGTTTGATGCCTTTGTTGTCCGGCCGATATTGTTTCGTCATTACTGTAACCTGGCCGACTCCTGATATGGCCTCAGCCGCATTGGTGATAAGGTTCATCAGGCTTTTACGGAAATGGGTTGCAGAGCAGCAAATATTACCGACCTTCTTGTTCAGTTTGATCTGCCAGCTGATTTTGGGAGAGAGTTTTTGCAGCTGGAGAAATTCTGGAGAATTGAGATACTCCTGGATCAGCTGGTTCGGATCAGCAACCGTTTTACTGGCAGCAACGCCCCGGGACACTGTGAGCATGTCGGCAACAATTTCTGCGGCCTGGAGGCCGGAATTTTTAATGGCCTGGACGTTTTCGCGCAACGGACTGTCCGGGGGGAGTTGCATCAGAATAAGCTCCGGGTAATTTACAATTCCCGACAGAATATTATTCAAATCATGGGCAACCCCACCGGCCATCAGGCCGATAACCTCCATTTTCTGAGCCTGGTGCAGTTTTTCTTCCAGTGTGTATCGCTCGCTGATGTCAATAATTACCGACCGGATGCCAACAACCTGGCCATTGCTGTAAATGGGTGCAGAACGGGTAAGCACGGGAAATGTGGAGCCGTCTGTTGCCTGGGCAGTGAACTCTTGAAGCTGCTGCGGCTTGCCCTGGATGGCATCAATAAATGCAGCAGTAATGTTCTCCCGGTCTTCCGGGATCATCTGATCAAAGATGGTGGTGTGGTCAATGTCAGATTCTGAGCGTTTAAACTGCTCCAGAGCACGGGCATTGGCATAGGTAATCGTGCCGTTAAGGTCGGATTCGCAGACCATTTCAGGCAAAAGATTGACTAAGTCCTCAAATCGGCGCTCGCTTTCCCTGAATTTTTTGGTTCGGTCAAATATCTGATGTTTGAGGAGTCGTCTGTTGTGGAGTAGGTTGAACAGGTACAGCCCTGAGAACATGAAAAAAAGTAGAATCGTAAAAAGGGCAAAAAGAGGGTAGAAGACAAAAAAATAATGCTCACTCTGGAGTTGGCCGATGACTGCATCCTGAAAAACAATGTCGCGGGTAAGGGTTTTCAGCGGAACGAGCTGGTTTTCAGCGAGGATGTTATCAAGGCCGGTTAGTGGAGGGCCTGTAACCGTGAGCAAAGGGGTTGTATTATGATTTATAACAGTAAAAGCCTGGAAATGATCCTGTTTTGCTGCAATTTGTAAATAATGTTCTACCCCTGATGTACAATGAGAGTGGAGATCGTCAGCAATAATTTCTGCATGAATTTGCATTCGTTTATTGCATTGGAGATTTTTATACTTGAGATATGCAGAGGAGATGAGGAAAAATATCAGTAGAAAGCTGATTGTACTTAAGAAAAACTGTTTTTTACTATGAAAAAAATTTCTGGTTATTGTGTTCATTTTTTTTGCAATACAATCCAGTTCATATCATGCTGATTTTGAGTATAAACAGTCACAGTAATCCCAACGAATATTTGTATAAA
>RKSL01000033.1 GCA_008633435.1 Candidatus Desulfobulbus rimicarensis
TTCGTCCCGTTCCGGCTTGTCTGATATAAAAGGAATCATTGCTGCCCGGTGCATTCGGCCAAGGATTTTAGCCATTCTGGCAATTTCGGATGTAGCGAGCTGCAGGGCAATGGCCGGAGTAGACACAATGGAATCATCAAGATGCCAGGTGATTGGGTCCAACCCCTTTTTTCGTGGTTTGTCCGGCAGAATACGTTTGATTAAGCGGGCAAAAAGTCCGGTAAAGGGAAGGAAGACCAAGCCCACGGCAATATTAAACAAGGTGTGAGCATTGGCGACCTGTCGTGCGGTTCCTGATCCAAAATGAGCAGCAATAGAGCTGACAATATCAGCAAACTGTGGAATCCAGAACAGGAAGAGCAGTACCCCGCCCACATTAAAGAGGACATGGGCCAGGGCTACTCTTTTGGCTTCACGGGCTGTACCGATACTGGCAAGCCCAGCTGTTATACAGGTGCCGATGTTGGCGCCAAGAATGACCGGAATACCAGCCTCAAGGGTGATCAATCCCTGCTGGGCAAGAACGATGACCACGCCTGTTGATGCGCTTGAACTCTGGACAAGGGCTGTAAATGCCGCCCCTGCAAGGATTCCCATAAACGGGTTTTCTAATCCTTCCATCATTGCAATGAAGTCGGGATAGGTTCGCAGCGGCTTCATGGTGTCGCTCATAAGTTTCATACCATAGAATAATATGCCGAACCCAAAGAGGATATCACCGATACATTTTATCTTTTCTGTCTTCCCCAGTAAGCGGATGGCAAAACCTGCAATAATCATGAGCAGAGCATAGTCAGTGAGTTTGAAAGCCACCATCTGCGCCGTTATTGTGGTGCCGATATTTGCCCCCAGTATCACACCGAGCGACTGCATAAAGGTCATCAACTCTGCCTGGACAAAGCTGACCAGCATTACTGTTGTGGCGCTTGATGACTGGATTATCATTGTCACAAAAGCACCGACAAACAGGGCAATGAAGCGATTTCTGGTGAGGGTGGCAAGGATTGAACGCATCTGGTTGCCAGCGGTTTTTTTCATGCCTTCGCTCATTTTTTCCATGCCGTAGAGAAAAAAGGCAAGACCGCCGAACAATCCGATGGTAATCATAAACCAGGAAAGAGTCGGTGCAACACCAGTAGCTGCTGTCATGGAGCGGGAAGATGCTGAAGTAATGGCATCCGGGAGCACAAGAAGAGCACAAGGCACCATCAGGAGAGACTTTAAGAGTGTTGCCCGGGGAATAATCATTTGCATGGCAGGATTCCTGTACGTTGAAAAATGAAGAGGCAAGCTTAGCTCGACTTTGTTTTTAATTCACCTCAATTCATCCCTGCCCAAAAAAAGATTTTTCCGCGACGTTATCATCCATTGGGTGATCGCAACTCTGTGTAGCTCCTCGAGTGTTAAGATTCATAAAATGACATTTTCTTAAACAGTGTTGAGGATAATCCCCATGATGTTGGCAAAAAAACATATTTTCTGGTATGAGTTCCGGTTTTATCAGTTACATTATTTGTAACTCTTCAGGTGGGTGCAAAAAACTTGCAAAACCACTGAGTGTAACTGATCAGATGTGGTCGATATTCAGGTAGGTAAGCGAACCTGTGAGACTCCGAGCAGGCTAACGAGCTATAACCCGTCTATGCGAGGCGGCCTGATCGCCTGAAAATTGGGTACAGCTGAACAGTTACCATTATTTTGATTTCAATTGCCGGAGTGAGAGAAACATTATGAGTTATACAATAGCAATACTTGCCGGAGACGGTATTGGCCCGGAAGTTATGGCCGAAGCCATCAAGGTGCTGGATGCGGTTCAGGAAAAATTCGGGGTTTCCTTTAAATATGAATCTGCAGATGTGGGTGGCATTGCCATTGACAACCATGGCCATGCCTTACCGCAATCTACTCTTGATGTGTGTGAAGCAAGCGATGCGATTCTTTTTGGCTCTGTTGGTGGCCCTCAATGGGAGGGGCTGCCCCCGGAAGAACAGCCAGAACGAGCGGCGTTGCTGCCTTTGCGCAAACATTTTGATTTGTTTTGCAATCTTCGTCCGGCAAGGGTGTTCAAGTCTCTTGCCGCTGCCTGCCCGTTGCGTGCGGATATTGTTGGGGAGGGGTTTGATATTTTAGTGGTACGTGAGCTGACCTCGGGAATATATTTTGGAGAACCTAAAGGACGAGAGGGCAGTGGGGCTGATGAATTTGCCTTTGATACCATGGTGTATAAACGTTCAGAAATAGAAAGAATTACCCGGATGGCCTTTGAGGCGGCACAGGTACGCAATAAAAAAGTCACTTCTGTTGACAAGGCCAATGTGTTGACGACAATGGTGTTGTGGCGTGAGGTGGTCACTGAGGTTGCCAAAGACTTCCCTGATGTTGAACTGAACCATATATATGTTGATAATGCGACCATGCAGCTTGTTCGCTGGCCGCAACAGTTTGATGTTATGCTCTGCGGTAATATGTTTGGTGATATTATTTCAGATGAAGCGGCCATGCTAACCGGGTCCATGGGAATGCTTGCTTCAGCGAGTTTAAACAGTGACAATTTTGGTCTGTTTGAGCCTGCCGGTGGCTCGGCTCCTGATATTGCCGGACAGGGGATTGCCAACCCGATTGCCCAGATTTTATCCGCAGCCATGATGCTGCGCTATAGCCTTGGCCAGGATGAGGCTGCAACGGCAATCGAAAACGCAGTTTCAGCAACCCTTGATAAAGGCGTGATGACAGCTGACATTGCCGGCACAGACAACACAACAGTCAATACCGAAGAGATGGGCTCTGCCATAGTTGCTGCTCTTTAACCCTGGTAGCTTGGGGAGGCTGACCAGCCGAGACAGATTGCGAAAACTTTCATCACTTTTTGTTGCTGGCGATTAAGCTCCAGCCATGCTGGTTTATCCGAAACAGAAGACAGAAACCAGAGGACAGAGGACAGAGTGAGTTTCCACCTGCGGCCTTATCACTGCGAATCTACATTCCGGGCTTCTGTTTCATCCTTTGTTGTGCCTGTTGCGCCGGGAATGCTGGTTTATCCGAAAGCCGCAGCATTGACGAACGAGCCACGCCGCAGTCACCATTTGACTTTTGAAAATTCAAATGGTGACTGCGGGGCAAGGTAAAGGTGGACGATTTTCAAATACATAAAAAATGTGGATCCTATGACACGACGTGAAAACATCCTTCTGCTTGCAACTCGAGATACTGTACCTCTTGCAGATAAAGTAGCGGCAGAGTTACAGATTGTCTGTACTCCCATGGTGCAAAAAGAATTTGCCGATGGTGAAATTTATCACGCCTTTCCCTGTGACATTTCTGGCAGGGATATACTGGTCATTGGCTCTAATTACACAGATGCTGCCCAGCAGGAACTGATTGATATTATAGCGGGCAGCCGCTACTGGAATGCCCGTTCCATTAATGTTGTCATTCCGTATCTTGGGTATTCCACTATGGAACGTGCCAAGCCTGAGTCTGGTGAGATTCCCAAGGGAGTCACCCGCACCCGGCAGATTTTTCGCACCCGTCCCGATTATGTGGCCTTTATTGACCTGCATTCTGAGGCGATTCTGCACGCCCATGCCGGAGATATCCGAACCCGTCATATCTGGACTGAAGAGCTGGCTGTGGAAAAAATTAAGAGCATGAATTTAAGTAATTATGTGCTGGTATCTCCTGACTACGGATTCAGTAAAAGGGTGGCAAGGCTGGCCGGTAAACTTGGCTGTCCTCATACTGCGGCTAATAAAGACAGGTATGATGTGGATAAAACCATAGTCGGGCAGTTATCAAGCGCTGTAAAGGGAAGAATCGCAATTATCTGTGACGATATGATTCGAACAGGCGGTTCCATGGTACAGACAGCTGACAGGTGTTACGAGGGCGGAGCCACAGATGTCATGGTTATGGCAACCCATCTTGTTCTTGCCGGTGATGCCCGCAAACGTTTCAGGGAGAGGGGAATACATCGGATCATCGGCGCTGATACATTTCCCGGCACCACAAGTGATGATTTTCTTGAAATTTACAGTGTGGCTCCGCTTATCAGTCGGGAACTGGTACATTATCTCAGGATTGTCTGAGAGCTTGCCCGGATACTTCATAAAGGACGTCGCGAAATATCCGGGCAAGGCACCCATTAATTAAAACAGGAACAATACGCAGGGTAAGAGTATGAAAAAAGTAGGTATCATTGGTTGGCGGGGCATGGTTGGCTCTGTGCTCATGGAACGAATGCGTGAAGAAAATGATTTTCAGGGCTTTGAGCCCATGTTTTTTTCCACATCCCAGGCTGGCCAGGCCGGGCCGGAAATAAACAGTACCACTTATGAACTGATGGATGCCTATGATATCGGGCTGTTGCAGGAGATGGATGTACTTCTCTCATGCCAGGGTGGCGGGTATACTTCAAAGGTGTATCCTGAGCTGCGCAGTAATAACTGGCAGGGCTACTGGATTGACGCGGCTTCAACGCTTCGCATGGAAAAGAGTTCGGTCATTGTTCTTGATCCGGTGAACAGACAGGTCATTGATAAGGCTTTACAGTCGGGCATTAACGAGTTTATCGGGGGGAACTGTACTGTGTCGCTTATGCTCATGGGGCTTGGCGGACTTCTTGAAAAAGGCTGGGTAGAGTGGATTACCTCCCAGACCTACCAGGCTGCGTCTGGTGCAGGGGCAAAAAATATGCGTGAACTGGTCAGTCAGATGCGCATGGTAGGCAATAATTGCACCGCTCTGCTTGACGATCCGGCAAATGCTATTCTTGATGTGGATCGTAATGTCATTGAAACGGTTCGCAGTGCAGATTTTCCTACAGAAAATTTTGGCGCCCCCCTTGCTGCAAGCCTTATCCCCTGGATTGACAGGGCCATGGAAAATGGCCAGACCCGTGAAGAGTGGAAAGGGGTCAGTGAGACCAATAAAATCCTGGGACGCGAGGAGAACCCGATCCCCATTGACGGCTGCTGTGTACGCATTGGTGCCATGCGCTGTCATTCACAGGCCTTTACTATAAAACTTAATCAGGATATACCCCTTGCTGATATTGAATCTGCCATTGCATCGCAGAACGACTGGGTGTACCTGGTGCCGAATACCAAAGAAGAAACACTCAAAGAGTTGACTCCGGCAAGGGTAACCGGAACGTTGGATATCCCGGTCGGCAGAGTTCGTAAAATGAATCTTGGCCCGCAATATTTAAGTGCTTTTAGTGTGGGCGATCAGCTCCTCTGGGGCGCAGCTGAGCCGGTTCGCCGGATGCTGACTATTGTTTTGGAATTTATGAGCTGAGTTGTACTTTGTTTTCCGGTTCCCGGAGTTCTTCCGGGAACCGTTGTTGTCTCTGCCCTGTGATTTTTCTTGCCTTTTCTTCAAGTCTTGAATCAAGACGGTACAACGGCCAACTACAAGACCACAATCTGATAGAGTATTATTGCGTAGCCTGATTTGAAATTCTGCTTACCCGTTAAAAACAATTGTGAGCTCCTGTCGGCAGGTTCAGGATGGATATTCATTGTGCTGGCTTACCAAACATTGAGCCTAAATCAGGCATGGACACAGGCTGTACCGGCAGGGCGAAGCGTGTTTGGGAAGGTGTTGCCGGATCAATTGAGGTAATGATAAACTCTTTGCCATAGCGTAACAGCCCCAGTTTATGAGCAAGCATGTAATGGCTCAAGTCATTATCTGATGCGATGTTCGTGCCCATTACCCGTTGCATGGTCTGGGCTGCCCTGTACCATGCCTCAGAATAGTCACGCACCGCTGGGGCAGAACTCAGTACCACTTCCCGGGTTGTTGTAACGCCGTTGCTGCTGGTTGTGATCTGGTAGATTTCGCCTTTGAATCCGGCCACAGTTTCTTTTTTACCTGTGTCTTTTGTTTCAAGCACCTGATAGCCTAGCGGGCCGTTGCCGGTGTTCTGTTCATTACCGGTGGGGCCAAAGGCGGAGGCCATCCTGGTCATGGCGCCCATATCCATGACCATGGGGACATTGTTGATGTTGGTCACGGTGTACATTTTACCCTCTTTTATCAACATATACCCACTGTCTTTCCCCTGGCCGGGCATGGTCATGCGCAGGGTATTGTTGTCCTGATATTCAATAATCATGGTGTAGCGTTCATGTTCATGTTCGCTCTGGATGGTGACTTTGCCTCCAGCATACGCATTGACAGCCAGCAGAATTGTGAGAAAAGTAAACAAATATTTTTGCATTATGTACTCCTTAACCGGGTGTATTGGCAAAGTTCTAAGGAAGGCGTTTCACGCATTATGGTAGCATCGTGCTCCAGTACCTACGGCCTTAGTCTTTTGCTGTGGCTGGCAAATCGTCATTGATCCAGGCACGCCATCTTTGTCTAGCCAGGCTGGTGTATCTGCAGCACGATATAGCTTTGGCAAAACTGTAAATCAGAGGCCATATTTTCTGCTTACAGGCGTACACTGCTGCGTCTCTGTTTTGACAAATGTTCCCTTGAGCTGATTGTAACGAATTAGACTATATCAATGGGGGCAACGTCTTCTTTTTTTCTGTTACCACTGTTCTTCTTTGGTTTCATGTTGGGCATTTTTGATTTTTTCTGCCAGATTCCTCCCTGGGCAAAACAGTCCCAGCCCCAGCGTATCCAACGTAATAAGGCAATGGCAAGCCATAAAGCCCAGATGAGCATGCTTATTCTATAGGCAAGAAGAGGCACTGAAAATACCCATGCTGTCGGCAGAAGAGATCCTGTCCTGTCCTGATACCAGCGTAGTTCATGCAAAGTCGAAAAGTTCCCGCCTATCTGCATGTCCGGATGGCCCAGTAATCCTTTTTGAATAACCAGGAAAAGGCAGCCAAGCGCAGCAAAGCTGATAAGCACAAGAGCAATTTGCGCGAGATTATACAATGCCGGTTTATCCGTTGGCAGCCCTTTTGTTTTACGCAACCCCAACAGCAGAAGCCAGCCCACCACAACTGCAGCCAGCGGAGCGGAAATCTGACTAAGCCCCAGGCTGAGCAGGAGCCATTGCGCGGTAGAAAGGGGAGTAATGCGGATCCGACCCAGGAGCAGTGCAAAGATAATATAAACCAGCAATTCACCCCAGAAAAGTACGGCCGGCCCAATCCGAGGGCCACCAGTGAAAAGTATCCAGCGTGACGAGGGAACCCGCATCATTATGCTGCTGTTGACGCTTGCTATCCCCAGGTCAACAGGTTCTGTGCTCATTTTTCTGGTCATCCCCTGTGTGCTGCGCCAGCTGATTTCGATCTGTTGCTTGCCCGGTCGAACAGGAATCGTCAGGGTGTCTGCTGATTGCTGTAATACGACTTCTTTACCATCAATCATTGTTTTTTGGAGGTCAATGTCCCCGGGGAGCGTGATGGTGTGATTAAGCCCACGGCTTGCTGTAAGGGTGAAGGTGAGCGTTGTATCTGATGCTCTGACTCCGGGATGAACATCACGATTACTCTTGTTTATGGTGATCACTGGGCCATCAATTCCCTCAGGACGTGTCACTGTAAGTTGAAGTGATTCTCCAGGATATGGTCGATATTCAGGGAATCGTTTTCCCTCGGGGTTTGTCTGATTTACTTCCGGGATACCCGTTGTTTCAACATGCCATATAGGGCTGACATCAAGAAACCATTGTTCTGTCCAGGATGAAGTTTCCTGGGCATGTAACTTGAGTTGTGCTGCAGGGGTGAGGGCAGATGAATAGCTGATAACCTGCTGGCCTGGCCCCATATTGATGCGAATATGTTTGTCGTGTACCAGAAATGATTCACTGGTAACGTGTTCACCGGGAAGAAGTGGAATGTCAAGAGCAATGACTGTGCCAGGACTGCGCCGGATAATTCTCGTTGTTGCCTGCCATTTCAGTCCCAGATGCAAAGTTCGTTCTATTTGCACAAAGGCAGGAATATGAACCACATTTTCCTCTTTGTTTTCCGATTGTTCCTTTTGGACAGGGTCAAGAGCGTGAAGAGTGAGTTGTTGCTCGATTTGGCCGTTTGGACGCAGTCCGGTAATTGACCATCCTGTGAGTAGAGCTTCGCCTCGTGCGGGCAATACTGGAAATCCAAAGGAAAAACTGCGTTGTCCTTTAAGTTGCTTGGTTAACACAACTTTATGACTGCCCTGTTTCATACGGATAAAAGTCAGACCCTGCTGGTTGCCCCTGAGAGTTGCTGCTGAGCCATCCAGCGTTATCTGGTCAAAAAAACGGTTTTCACCGGGCAGGGGCAAAGCTGTTTGAACCTGGCTGTCTATGTTGAGCTCAACGTGCAGAAGTCGTTTATCTGCCCGGATCAGGCATCTGTTGATCTGCGCACATTGGTTGCCGCATTCAGGTGGTTTGAGTAATCGTGTCTGCAATTCTTTGAGCAGTTCTGGTGAGGGGATTTCGGCATGTGTGTTAAGCGGAGTTGTGGCGATCGAAAAGAGTATAAAGAATGTTGCGATTACGGAGGTAGTCAATTGATTTTGGTATGATGCCGTACCCGATCGGAGGCAGTGTCGTAAAAATCCACCCAGTAGAAGAAGTAACAGCAATACCCTGGTAACAGCAAGCGCGGTATTCATACGTGGTGAGAGTAAAAAAAGCGTCATTTTTTGCTCGGCAGTAACCGGACCATTCCATGTTAATCTAATTTTCTTCCATGTCCACTCGGGAAGTCCCGGGCCGGTTTGTACCATGTCGTGAGGGTCAACCTGCAGGGTGACGGTTTTTCGTTTAACAGGGGCTGAAGTCGGAAGCGAAGAGGAGTAGCTTGATGTTCGTTTTGATACGAGTTTACCGCGGGTTACCACCTCGTTAGCAGCAACATTGTCTGTTTCTGATACGCTACTATCCATGCGTTGTGTTTCTGCAAAATCGTCATTGGTTATCCTGCGATATTTTCCAAATTCGAGCTGTGGATACATACCTACCCGTATTTCATTGATCATGTACGGTACAGAATTAATCAACAACGCAATAAGAATGAGCAGTCCGGTAAGACGGAATAGACGTTCACTGGTTTTAGCCGCTATCATCCGGTGCATACCAAGCAGGGCGAGCAGGGGCAGCCAAAGTGTTTTAGGGGATCCTGGCTGATGATAGGAAAGAAAAAGCGTGACAAGGGATAACGCACCCCAGCCCCAGCCAAGTACCCGGCCAGTTGCAAGTGCTGTAATCAAGACCAGAAAAATATCAAGAAGATTCCAATGGTTGAGCCAGGTCGAGACTTTGTCGATTCCTGAAGCTGTGAACAGGCTCCAGCCAGGTGGGAGATTCAGTTCAGCCGAAAGTTGTTGCACTGTGTGTTGCCATCCTACGGCATTAATTGATAATCTTCCTGCAGAAACGCCAGAATTAATGCGTGAATCTGCCTGCAGAGAAAGCTGCCCCTGCCGAACTTCAATTCCTGTACTTTCAGAGTCGGGCAGGCGAGTTATAAGGCGTGGAGATCCTGCAACTTCAACTTTGCCTAAAGCAATCTCTGGGGCAACGCTCAATCGCCAGCCTTTGGTCATGGTACCGGTAATTGTATCAGAGAGAGTCAGCCCGCTCCCCAGTTCGTCCAGCCAGAGCTTTCGGTGCAAAGTAAGGCGATTGGGAACAGGGGTTGGCGTGCCGCGACTCTTTTCAACAAAATGCAATGTCTTTTTTGTGCCAATGAGATAGGCAGGAAGGTTTTGCCACGGTTTGGGCAGGGCAGTACGGCTGGGGTCAATGGCAGGTACGCCGGTGATATCGACCTGGCGTAATTTTGGATTTGCCTGAAACACCCATATTTCATGTTCCGGCCATGGTCCGTCAATTTGTCCGATGGACATGGTTTCTGGTGAGCGAGCTGCACTGTTGCGGAGCAGAAGGCGTATATCCCAGGTTCCAGGACGAACTTGGAGGCTGAGTCGATTTTTACTGTCAAGCCGGGCAGGGAGCGGAGAACGTAATTCAAGCGGGATAAAGTTGCCATGGAGCTGCAATCCAAGGGCTATCTGTCGAGGAGTACCGGAAACAGTGAGCAGGATGCGCAGTTCCTGGGTCAGAGGGACGTTATCAGATATTTTTCGGAAAACCTGGATGTTCAGGCTGTCTTCAGCTGTTGTTGCCTGGTTTTTTTTCTGTTGAAACCAGAGTCTTCCTTTCTGGTCGAGCTGAGGATGAAGTATCTCTTTATTGTTAAGCCGTAGCTGAACAAGCCCTGTTGCAGAGGGGATGTCAAGAAATTCCGGCATGACGTTCCAGCTGAAGCTACCGGAAAGTGTATGATTTCCCGGCTCCAGCCAGACTGCAGGATGATCTGCTTTTTTGCTGATGAGTACTGAGTTGTCATTATCTGTGACCTGTTGGGGCCAGAGTGGCACATTGCCTGGCAGGGGAACGAGCGTTTTGGTTTCGATCTGCCAGTGTTGAATAAACTTGGCGCCAGTATTTGTCACCGAAAGCTTAAGTGAGGATGGCCAGCTGCACATTCTGTTACTTCCTGTTGCCACTTCAAGGGTACATGTCAGTTGTTCCTGATCTTGTAGTACCCAGGGAATCCACGGCTTAAGGTCGGGAGGAATAACGTCATTTGCAGCGCTGACAGAAAGGGGAGCCAGTGTGACAATCAAAACAAATAGTACGTTAAATAAGAGTTGGAAAATATTTGAAAAAAGAAAAAATTTCTGTATTTTATACATGAGAAATCCACGAAAAAGGTATGAGGTTCTGCCTGAAAGTACGCTGGATTATACTGGTGAAAAGTACGTATTGTCAACCTGTGTTGATGGAGATGCAGCTGTGGGAATGTTTTCTAAGTAAAACAAAATAGTGGTATTGTGCAGTCATGATCATTTCTTTGCCCCGACATATATCCTTGATGATTGCCCCAGTTATAATGCACAGAAGTCTTGTACGGAATGGATAATACCCGGCAACGTGTAGGTTGGGCATGGCCCAACAAAGAATGATCATGGCGTTACAATATTTGATGGGCAATGCCCAACCTACGGGTTTGGAATGGGATAAACTAAAATGGTTAATTACCGGCGAGCCGATATACCGGGCGGCACCTATTTTTTTACGGTTGTAACGTACAAACGGCGAAAAATTTTTACGATTCCCGAGGCGAGAACCCTTTTGCGGGAGGCCGTTTATAAGGTGCGGGGACAATACCCTTTTACCATTGATGCCTGGGTGCTGTTGCCGGATCATCTCCATTGTATCTGGACATTGCCGCCTGGAGACAACGATTTTTCCGGACGGTGGGGCAGGATCAAAGCCGGTTTCAGCAAACGGGCAAAACCATTGCTCCATGATAAATCATTGCTCGCAAAGAGCCGGATAAGCAAACGGGAAAGCACGATATGGCAGCGGCGTTTTTGGGAACATGCCATTTGCGATGAGGCGGATTTGCGCACCCACATGGATTATATTCATTATAATCCGGTAAAGCATGGGTTGGTGCAGCAAGTCTGTGATTGGCCGTATTCCACCTTTCACCGGTTGGTTGTCGAAGGGATATATTCGCATGATTGGGGCATGGAGACGAAATTTCCCGCAAGCACATTCGGCGAATAATATGTGTATGGTTTTGATGGGCGATGTTCATCCTACAGAGCATCGTAGGTTGGGCATTGCCCAACAAAGAACGAGCAATATCGTGGCACTATTTGATGGGCCATGCCCATCCTACGGCTCTGACCATAAATGAGGATTTTCGTTCGAGGTCAGTCTGTAGGTTGGGCACCGCCCAACATGAAATAGGCGATCCGGCATGCGGGGCGGTGGTATGTTTGATGGGCCATGCCCATCCTACGGAGGCTGCCGGAATTCGGGTCTGATATCCTGTCAGCGTGTAGGGTGGGCACCGCCCACCAAAAGTCAACCCAAACAAGAGTGCTATTCTCTTTGCGACAAAATGGGATTGCACCCATTTTCCTGTTCCTTGACCTCGAACGAAAATTCTAATTTTTCAAGGCACCCTAAAGAAATTGCGGGAAAATGGTTTTAGCCGTTGAGGCGGCCGTCTTTTAAGGTTAGGCAACGATCCATGGAAAGAGCCAGCTCCATATTATGGGTGACCATAATGACGGACATATTGTTGGTACGGCAGAGGGTGGTGAGTAACTGAAAAACCTGGTCACCATTGGCAGTATCCAGGTTGCCGGTAGGTTCGTCGGCCAGCAGCAGGGACGGTTCCATAATCAGTGCCCGGGCAAGGGCAACCCGCTGCTGTTCTCCGCCGGAGAGTTCTCCACTTCTATGGTGAATCCGGTGGTCAAGTCCTACCTGATCAAGCAGGCCCATAGCTTTTTTCTGCGTCTCCTGTTGTGGCTTGCGGGCTATTATTGCCGGCATCATGACATTTTCCAGTGCGGTAAATTCAGGCAGCAGGTAATGAAATTGAAAAATAAAGCCAACCTCACTATTGCGGTGTGTACTGAGCTGATTATCAGAGGCTTTGGTGAGCTCGACGTTGTTAAAAAAAAGCGTACCTGAATCCGGTAGGTCAAGGCAGCCGAGAATCTGGAGTAATGTTGTTTTTCCGGATCCGGATGCTCCGACAATGGCCAGCTTTTCACTGGGCTCAACATCAAGATTAACTCCGCTCAGCACTTGCACCGGGTTGTCGGCAGTACCATAGGTTTTGTGAATGTTTTTGGCCTGGAGCAGGTTGGTGGAGGATGTCATGGCTTATTCGTAGCTGAGAGCTTCAGCAGGTCGAATTCGTGAGGCCTTCCAAGACGGATACAGGGTTGCGGCAAGGGTAATCAGAACAGCTGAAACTGCAATTACTGAAACGTCTGCGGGCACAACTTTTACCGGCATGGTGGACATGGGGTAGACATTACTGGGGAGTTCTATAATCTTGTAACGTTTAAGGATTGCACAGAGCCCCAGACCACTGCCAACACCAAGAAGTGTACCTGTCAAACCTATTACTGCGCCCTGGTAAAAAAAGATGCGCATTATTGAACCGGTGGTGGCGCCCATGGATTTTAAAATGGCAATATCACGAGTTTTCTCCATGACTACCATGACCAGCGCACTGATTATATTTAATGCTGCCACAAGGATTATAAGATCAAGGGCAATAAATATCCCGATTTTTTCAAGTTTAAGTGCTGCAAATAAATTTTTATTAATCCGCATCCAGTCGCGTACAGCATAGAGGGGGCCAATGGTTTTTTGAATGGCATGGGCAATAACATCGGCATGGTCGACATCAGTTACCCGCACTTCCAGGCCATCTGCTCCCTGGTGTATGCCTTTAATGCTGCGGGCAGTTTTCAAGCTGATGAATCCCATGGTCGAGTCATATTCATACATGCCGCTTTCAAAAATTCCTGCGACCCGACAGGTCAGCATTTTAGGGAGTACACCCATGGGAGTGAGCGGGCCATTGGGCGAGATAAGTCGGATTTTACGGCCTGGGCCAACGTGTAATTCTGAGGCCATATTTTTGCCAAGGATTATGGCCGGCAGCGAGTTGTCAGAATCAAGGGCTGCAAGAGAGCCGCTTTTGAGCTGGCTTTCAAGCTTGATCACTTTTGAGGCTGTGGCCGGATCAATGCCGCGCAGGGCAATACCAGAAGATTGGCTGCCAGCAGAAATTAATGCCTGGGTGTAAATAAACGGTGTGGCTGCCACCACCTGATCAACAGAGTTGATCTGTTGGCGCAATTTTTCAGGATGTTGAATTTCACCCCCATAGCCCTGCACCAGAATATGGGCGTTAATCCCAATGATTTGATCGCGTAGCCCTTCTGTAAAGCCGGTATATACAGACAAAACGACAATAAGTGCCATCACCCCCACTGCAACTCCAAGAACGGAAATAACAGTAATCAGCGAAATGAATTTCTGTTTGCGTTTGGCGCGAAGGTAGCGAAAGCTGATAAAACGTTCAAAGTTCAAGATGCACCGTTTTTTTCTCTTTTTTCTTTTTTCTTTTATCTTATGCTCATTTTTTCTTCTTAGTGTTTTTCTGAGCCGTCTCTTTCACTTCAGGTTTAAGATGGGGGAATAGAATAACGTCGCGGATGGACGGTGCATCAGTGAGCAACATAACCAGCCGGTCAATGCCAATGCCTTCACCTGCAGCAGGCGGCATGCCATATTCCAGAGCACGGACATAATCGTGATCAAGCTCAGGATGGATTTCATCGTCATCACCTCGTTCAGCTATCTGCTTGGCAAAACGTTCATACTGATCAGTTGGATCATTGAGTTCAGAGAACGCATTCGCCAACTCCCGTCCGGTGACAAACAGCTCAAATCTGTCAGTGATTGAGGGGTCATCTTCGTTTCTGCGGGCAAGGGGAGAGACCTCTGTAGGATAGGAGGTGATAAAGGTCGGGTCGATGAGCTGCTCTTCGACCAGCAGCTCAAAAAGCTCTGTTTTTGCCTTACCCACACCCGCATCAGGCTGCAGCTCGATACCTTTCTCCTTGGCAAGTGCCATGACAGCAGCGTCATCCTGCAGGAGTTCGGCATCTAGGCCAGCCACCTCAACAAGAGACTGTTCCATGGTCATCCTGCGCCATGGCGGCGCAAGATTCACAGCTGTTCCCTGATAGGTAATCTCCATGGAGCCGGTAATTTCGGCAGCAAGCCAGGAGATGAGTTCTTCAGTGAGATCCATCATGTCATGGTAGGTTGCATAGGCCTGATAAAATTCAAGCATGGTGAATTCAGGATTGTGACGGGTAGACAGCCCTTCATTTCTGAAGTTTCGGTTAATCTCAAAAACCCGTTCAAAGCCTCCAACAAGCAGCCGTTTAAGATACAGTTCAGGGGCAATGCGCAAAAACAGATCCATGTCCAGCGCATTATGGTGGGTTTTAAAAGGTTTGGCCGTGGCACCACCTGGTACCGGCTGCATCATTGGAGTTTCAACCTCCATGAAACCCCGGTTGGCCAGAAATTCTCTGATCATCCTGATAACCTCCACCCGTTTACGAAAGGTGTCTCGTACTTCCGGATTGACAATCAGATCAACATAACGCTGGCGATACCTGGTTTCAACGTCAGTGAGGCCGTGAAATTTTTCAGGTAAAGGACGATAGGATTTTGTGATCATTTTGAGATCAACGGCTTCGACTGATAATTCCCCGGTTTTTGTCTTAAACAGTTTACCTTCTGCGCCAACAATATCGCCGACATCCCATTTTTTAAATAAAGCATATTGATCATCGCCCAACAGGTCTTTACGGGCATACACCTGAATTCGTCCGGATGAGTCCTGGATATGGAAAAAAGCAGCCTTGCCAAATTTGCGCAGGGACATGATTCGTCCGGCAACCCGGTACATTCCGCCATCTTCTTCGTGTGATTCAGGGGCCAGAGCCTCTCCACGCGGTAGAATTTCTGCAATGGGCTGAGGCGTTTTAAAGGAGTTGCTAAAAAGATTAACCCCGGCATCTTCAAGAAGCTGTGCTTTGTCTCGACGTTGTTTGAGCAAATTACTGAGTTGCTTATCCATGTTTTTACAAATGTTATTTAAGTTTTATGTAGTTAGTGTCTGTCCAGAAATGAGCAATTTCGTTCAAAATCAAGGACTGCGAAAAAAATAAGCGCAGGCATATACATGATATTCCGAGCATTATTTTTTGAGCATGACGCAGAGTTTGGGCGAAAGGGCCATTTCTGGACAGGCACTAGTTATAAAAGGCTGATATCGCCATTATGGTTTATCCAAGATGACTGGCCCGCAGGTTATCGGAAACCGCTTTGGTCAGGCTCAGTACTTTCTGGGCCAGCTCCGGGGTTAACGAGCCGGTTCCACAGCTTGGTGTAATCAGGGTTTGTCGCAAAAGAGCTGCTTTATCACGTTGGGGCGTGACCAGTTGTTCTGCCTGTTCTTCCCAGAGAGCTGTCAGGGAATTGCTGGTCTCTTTGACGATATCTTCTGCTCTTCCCGTGGGAATCCCCCCCCAGGCGATGATGGAACCGCGATCAAGGTAGGCGTGGATTTTATCTTTTAGGGGGACAAATTTATCAAAAAAACTGTAGGCATCAAAACTTATCAGGTCAATTTCAGATTCCAGCAGCAATTCCCAGTCTGTATTTGCACAGACATGGATACCGGCAAGACCGCCTGCCTGATGGATGGCATCTGCCACCTCATTAATCATTTCCTGAATTTCGGCTGCAGTTACCGAGATAAATGCAGAAGAGCCAAGTCCGGCAAGAGCAGGTTCATCAATGGACATTATTACCTGTTTTTCAGAGTTGGCCTGCAAAAATCTGGTTTGCCACCCGGCTTTCATGGCTATCCCCTTAATAACCATTTCCCGGATGGTGTCATCAAAATAGCCAGCCCTGCCTTCACGGTCTTTAATGCCGGTGAGCATGGTGAATGGCCCGGTTACCTGACCTTTAAGGGCAACAATATGCTGTTTGTCGGCAATGGCCTCAGCATACGCGAATAACCCGGCTGCACGAGCTTGACTGACCTGAAAACGCGATTGCATCAGTTGGTCAGGATCTTCAAGAACAACCATATATTCTTCAAAAAAGGCGAGCATTTGTTCTTCAAAATCAGAGCCGGTACTGTCAAAGAGAATCCGGCCTTCGGGGTTTGTCAGGTCTTCTTCTGCAATGCAGGGAATGCCTTCGGCAAACTGGGGCATCATCTGTTCATAAGGGGTTATGGGCAGTTGAGGCCATAAGGGGATTTCCGGCGTGGTGTCAAAAATCCACTCAAAGGCAAGGGACAGATCAGCAATGGGTAGTGACCCCACCAGCATGGGCAGGCCGTCTGCTGAAAATAACGAGTTGGTTGTATATGTCATGGTGTACCTCAAATACAACTGCAAAGGCACAAGTACGCAGTTGGTTATGTCTGTGTATTTGTGCCTTTGCAGTTGGTAATCTATATCCTGGCTAAAACGTCTGACGTTTAAAAGTCAAATACGTATACCTAGTGCGAACGTGAACCTATGTCAATTTCTTTTCAGCAGAGCTACTGTCTCAACATGATGGGTCTGTGGAAACATATCCACTGGCACAAGGTTTGTGAGTGAATAATTTCTGGAACAGATGACTGCAAGATCACGGGCCAGAGTGGCAGGATCACAGGAAATATAGATAATTTGCCGGGCATTGAGCTGTGTAGTCAATTCTGCTGTTTTTCCCAGGCCGCGCCGGGGAGGATCCAGGAGCAGAGTGTCTGTTTTCTGTTTCCTGCGGATAAGTTCGTTTAAGCTGTTGACAACATCTGTTGCAAAAAAAATTGCGTTGACTCCGGCCATGAGGGCATTTGATTTTGCCCATTGGATACTTTTTTTATTGAGTTCAATGCCGGTTACATACGCTCCCTGTAGACCAAGCGGAATGGAGAAGTTCCCTGCACCGCAGAAAAGTTCAACAAGTGAGCTGTTGTTGACGTTTCCTGCAAGTGTGCAGACCAGCTTGACCAGTTGCCTGTTTTGCAGCCCATTCACCTGGGAAAAGCATTCAGCCCCCCAGGAGATGTTGTATCCGTTGAACTCCCGGGCAGGGACTTCGGAAAACTGCTCTTCAAGGGGGTGTAAAGGCTTGCGGCTTATAATTTTGCCGTTAATCAGGCATCCTGCCTGCCAGATTTCTTTGTGCTCAGTCAGCTGGTCAAGGATGGAAAGATCAATATTTTTTCGGCTGCCTGCCAGGAGCAGGGTGAGTCTTCTCGTGGCCGGTGAAACGAGGAGTTCAACCTCCCGGCATTGGGTTGCAACACTGGCAAGAATCCGGCTTGATTGCAGATAATGGAGAACAGTATTGATTTCTGCTGCTGCCACTGCGCAATGTTCTATTGTGACTCTTTTGTGGCTTTTATGCTTCAGAAAACCTATCTGGCCATCTGCACCAATGTGTAATCGAATTCGGTCGCGATAGCCAAACTGCCTGGGAGATGGCAACGGGGGGATCAGGCAGTGTTTCTCAGAGAGAACCGATGCCCGTTCCATGGCTTCCTGGACTATTGCCGATTTGATTTCGAGCTGAGCTTCATAGCTGCAATGTTGCAGGTCGCATCCACCGCAATCGCTATACCATGGACAGACTGGTTTCCTGCGAAAAGGTGAGGCTGTGATGATCTCATCAACCTGGGCAAGAATGTATCCCCTGAATTCTTTTACAGGAGATACTTTGACTACTTCGCCAGGTAACACCCCTGGTACCATAATGACTTTACTGTTGTCAGGACGAGCCAGTCCTTTACCGTCACTGATAATTTTTTCTATACAAAGCGTATGGGACATAAAAAAACCTGGTTTCTGGTCAATGGTGAATTGACTGATTGTTCAGCAATGTTAAAGGATCTTGCAGGCATGCCGATTTTCAAGCAGACGCTCGAACATATACCCTGTGATCATTTTCGGGTATTTTTTTTCTTAATCTCCCCGGATATATTTTCTGACCAACACGCAAAATGAAGGGGCCACTCTTGACTCTATGCGGCAATCCTGTTTAAATAAAAAGTTTTCCATGATTTTGATTCAATGTGGTTGTCAAGCTTGTGTTGTATAGTCTGTACCGTCTGACAGGTGTTGCTGTCCATTGTCTGCTGATTATTGTGGCTCCGGTGCTTGACCTTGTGGCTCCAGGACTGGCGATTTACTCGCGTTTGGGCAGGTATTCAGGGGGGCATTTCTCCGGTGGGGTACGTATCTGGATACATGCTGCCTCTGTGGGAGAGGTGCAGGCTGCCCGGGCACTTATACATGGTCTGCTGCAGCGTAATGAACGGCTGGAGGTTCTAGTCACCACTATGACCAGGCAGGGTAGAGCCGTGGCAGCAGAACAGCTGCCTGCCCAGGTAATTTGCGAGACAGCACCGCTTGATACGCCCTGGGCTGTTGCCAGTGCTGTGCAGCGCATTAAACCAGATCTCTATATCTGTCTGGAAACTGAATTATGGCCGGAGCTGCTCGCTCGGCTTGATCGCGAAGAAATACCCAGATTACTGCTCAATGGCAGAATGTCTGAGCGATCCAGCAAGAGGTATCAGCTGATTGCAGCAACCATGTCTCGGGTGCTTGATCATTTTGCCGGGATTGCCGTTATTACAGAGCAGGATGCGTCCCGATATCGCAAACTGGTGAGTGTGCCGCAACAGGTAAAGGTTTGCGGTAATATGAAATATGCGCAGTCGGCTCATAATCCGGCCAAAGCCAGAGCGAAATATACACAGCTCCTTGATGTGGGAACATCATCTGTCTTTATCTGCGGTTCAACCCGCACCGGTGAAGAAAAATTACTGGTTCCCGTGTATAAAGCCCTTGTATCGCAGGCAGCCTATCCGGTTATCTGGATTATAGCACCTCGTCATCTTGATCGGTTGAGTCAGGTAGAAAAGTTGCTGCAGGATTCAGAGCTAGGGTATACTCTTTTTTCAAAGTGTTGCAGCTCAGGGCGAACAGAGAATATCGTTGTTGTTGACGAAATGGGAAAGCTTGCTCAACTGTACGCTGTTGGCGACTATATTTTTTGCGGCGGTAGTCTTGTGGCCAGGGGAGGCCATAATATCATGGAGCCGGTGCAGATGGAAAAGCCCGTTTTTTTTGGCCCCTGGATGGATGATTTTTCCGATGCAGTAGAGCTTGTTCTTAAGGCTGGTGCAGGCTTTCAGGTAGAGTCGGCAGCAGAGCTTGCTGAGAAACTGGTTTCCTTTGTCGATACTACAAATTCAGCAGATTACCAGCAGGCTGTGACCTGTGCAAAGCAGCTGGCATTGAATCAGCAGAGTGCTGTTGACAGCCAGGTGGCATTGGTAATGGATTTACTGGCAGATTGAGCAGGTGAGCATGTGGCAGGAGATACTCGACAAAACTTCACTTAATTTCGTTTCTTTATGAAAGCATTGATTGCGCTTGAAGATGGTACAGTATTATCCGGAAGATCCTTTACCGGAGCAGGGGAAGCTGTTGGTGAAATCGTTTTTAACACCAGTATGAGCGGGTACCAGGAAATCCTGACAGACCCATCCTATACTGGCCAGCTGGTCACCATGACCTATCCCTTAATTGGTAACTATGGGATTAATGATGAGGACATGGAATCAACCGCAGTTCATCCCAGGGCATTACTTGTGCGTGAGTATCAGGCCGCACCCAGTAACTTCCGTTCACAAGGGAAGTTAGCTGATTTTTTACGACAATACAATGTGTTGGGTGTTGAAGGGATAGATACCCGCATGTTGACCCGGCTGATTCGTACCAAAGGAGCCATGAAGGTGGTTGTCTCCACAGAAGATCTTGATAAGGCTTCTCTGGTTAAGCGTGCGCGGCAATGGGCCGGACTGGAGGGGCGGGATATGGTTGCCCGGGTCAGTGCCGCTACTCCTTATGGCTGGACTGCAGCAGGCCCGCAGCAGGGTGCCGGGTTTCCCGAGGTGTCAACTCAGCAGTTCAAGGTTGTTGCCTATGATTTTGGCATCAAGTTTAATCAGCTTCGGCTGCTGACAGAAAAAGGATGCAGTGTTCAGGTTGTTCCGGCCACCACGACTGCCCAGCAGGTTCTGGCTCTTGAGCCGGACGGTATTTTTCTCTCAAACGGCCCCGGCGACCCGGCAGGGGTTGACGGAGTAATCGAAAACATCCGGCAGCTCCTGGGAAAAAAACCGATATTTGGCATCTGTCTTGGCCACCAGATTTTAGGGCTTGCCTATGGTGGCACCACCTTTAAACTGAAATTTGGCCATCGTGGAGGCAATCAGCCGGTTAAAGATTTGCAGACCGGTCGAGTGGAAATCACCTCTCAGAATCACGGATTTTGCGTTGATCCTGACAGCCTGGGGGAAGATATTGAGATAACTCACATCAACCTCAATGACAATTCTCTGGAAGGCATGCGTCATAATAAATATCCGGCTTTTTCTGTCCAGTATCATCCAGAACATGCACCAGGCCCCCACGATGCGATGTATCTTTTTGACCGATTCATTGACTTAATGAAAGCAGATAAGTAACTGCAGACTTTTTTCTCTTACTTTACTCCCCTGTTCTATTATGCCAAAGCGTACAGATATACACAAAATTCTCATTATCGGTTCCGGCCCGATCATTATCAGTCAGGCATGCGAGTTTGATTATTCAGGTGCCCAGGCCGTCAAAGCGCTTAAGGAAGAAGGGTATGAGGTGGTCTTGATCAACTCGAATCCGGCAACCATTATGACCGATCCCGGATTGGCTGATCGTACCTATATCGAACCCATCACCCCGGAATGTGTAATTAAGGTTATAGAGCGGGAACGTCCTGATGCCCTGCTTCCTACCCTTGGCGGGCAGACAGCACTAAATACCGCAATTCAAGTGGCAGAAACCGGGATTCTTGAAAAATACAAAGTTGAACTGCTGGCTGCTAACATTGAGGTTATTCGCAAGGCAGAAGGCAGAGAAGAATTCCGTGATGCCATGGATAAAATCGGCCTGAATGTACCCAAATCAGCCATTGTTCATACCATCGAAGATGCCATGGCTGCAGGCGATGATATTGGTTTTCCGGTGATTGTTCGCCCCAGCTTTACCCTGGGCGGTACGGGTGGCGGCGTTGCCTATAACCGTCAGGAATTACGGGAAATGTGTACAGCAGGGCTTGACCTGTCCATGACCACAGAGATCATGCTTGAGCGCAGTTTGCTGGGCTGGAAAGAATATGAACTTGAGGTGATGCGTGACCGTAATGACAATGTGGTCATCATCTGTTCCATTGAAAATGTTGATGCCATGGGCGTACACACAGGTGATTCCATCACTGTTGCCCCCCAGCAGACGTTGTCTGATCGTGAATATCAAGATATGCGTGATGCTGCCATAGCGATTATCCGCGAAATCGGGGTGGAAACAGGCGGGTCGAATGTGCAGTTTGCCGTGAATCCGGCAGATGGCGAAATGATGATCATTGAAATGAATCCCCGGGTTTCCCGGTCATCAGCGCTTGCCTCTAAAGCAACGGGTTTTCCTATTGCCAAAATTGCCGCAAAACTGGCCATTGGCTACACCTTGGATGAACTGCAAAATGATATCACCCGGGAAACACTGGCAGCTTTTGAACCTTCCATTGATTATTGCGTGGTAAAAATTCCTCGCTGGACATTTGAAAAGTTTCCCGAGGCAGACGATGTGCTGACTACGGCAATGAAGTCTGTTGGTGAAACCATGGCCATTGGTCGAACCTTTAAAGAGGCATTTCAGAAGGGGATGCGTTCTCTTGAAATCGGCAGAATGGGTTTTGGCTTTGATGGTAAAGAACAACTTGATAAACTCCATCAGGACGACCTAGAAGTTGGCCTTACCCGACCCAATTCACGGCGGGTCGCGTTTCTGTTTGAGGCGTTCAGGCGGGGTATGACAGTTGACAAAATCCATGAGCTCACCTTGATTGATCCATGGTATTTAAGCAATCTGTTGCAGATAGTTGAAAAGGGTGAAGAAATCCGAAAGCGTGGTTTTACCGGACTTGATACAGATTTTCTTTACGAGGTTAAACAGTACGGTTTTGCAGATGCACAGCTTGCCTGTCTCACCGGAACTTCAGAAGATGATATCAGAAATCTTCGTCATCAGTTGGCCATAAAACCCGTCTACAAACTGGTTGATACCTGTGCTGCAGAATTTGAGTCGTACACGCCATATTATTATTCTACCTATGAGCAGGAAAATGAATCCTGTCCATCTGATCGGAAAAAAATACTCATCCTTGGTGGTGGGCCAAACCGGATAGGGCAGGGCATTGAGTTTGATTACTGTTGTGTCCATGCTTCATTTGCCCTGGGAGAAATTGGTGTTGAATCAATAATGGTCAATTCTAATCCGGAAACAGTCTCAACAGATTACGACACCTCAGATCGACTCTACTTTGAGCCGTTAACCCGTGAAGATGTACTCTCGATTATTGAGCTTGAACAACCCGACGGAGTTATTGTCCAGTTTGGTGGACAAACCCCGCTTAATCTTGCGGTAACTCTTGATCAGGCAGGTGTACCCATAGTCGGCACCCCGCCTGATGCCATTGACCGGGCTGAAGACCGAAAGCGTTTTCAGCAGTTGTTGCAAAAACTCAATCTTCGCCAGCCTGATAATGCCACTGTTCATACCCTTGACGAGGCACTTGCTGCAGTGGAGAGTATTGGCTATCCTGTGGTTATGCGGCCCTCTTATGTCTTGGGTGGGCGTGACATGCGTATCGTCTACAATGAACAGGGAATTCGTGATTTTATGTCTCTGCCTTCCATTGTCGGCAGTGAACATCCTGTACTGCTTGACCAGTTTTTAAAAGATGCCATTGAAGTTGATGTGGATGCAGTTTCTGACGGAAGCACAACGGTCATAGGCGGGATTATGGAGCATATTGAAGAGGCGGGTATTCACTCTGGCGACTCAGCCTGTGTCCTGCCTCCTCATACACTTTCCCCTGCCATGATCAGCGAAATCACCGCCGCGACCAAGGCCATGGCCGGGGAGTTGGGTGTTATCGGTCTTATGAACGTGCAGTATGCTGTCAAAGGGGATAATTTATTCATCCTTGAGGTCAATCCACGTGCTTCCAGAACCATTCCTTTTGTGTCCAAGGCTACTGGTGTTCCATTGGCGAAAATGGCCACAAAAGTTATGATGGGGATGAGTCTTCAGGAGTTGGGATTTACCAAAGAAATTTCTGTGAATCACTGGGCGGTAAAGGAAGCTGTCTTTCCTTTTGATCGTTTTGACA